>NZ_JAOPXI010000081.1 GCF_025965215.1 Marmoricola sp. | reverse complement strand
CTTCGGTGGTCGCCGGACATGGAACCTCGAGTTTCCCCAGAGGTACGCGCGATCGTCCGAACGCTGGAAGACCAGGCCGTGAAAACGCGCCGGGCCCCTGGAGGTGCGATTCCCCTGGGGCGCGTCGGACCGGTACGCAGGGCGACCCTGAGACTGCGGTGGGGGCTCTTCGTGGCCTGGAATGTTGCCGTGTACGTCATGGGATGCATCGCGCTCATCCGATGGATCTGGTGATCCGTCAGATGTCGAGCTCCGCCGCCAGCAGCCGTAACGTCTCCTCGCGCGCTGGTGAGCGGTCGACCGGTGAGCCGGCGAATCCGCCCGCTACCGGGTGCACCATCACCTCGTCCACGCCGAACTCCTCGGCGAGAGCCCGGATCTTCGCCGCAGCCGAGCCGGGCGTTCCGATCACCCAGCGTTGGCGCATCGCCATCACCAGGGGCAGGTGCGCGTCCGGGATCGGATCAGACTCGGCCTCCTCGATCAGCCGTTGCGGCCGCAGTGTTCCACCGGTGCGCACCGCCACCATCGCCTGCAGCTGCGGTTCGGCCAGCCGGTCGGCCTCCTCCTGGGTGGCCGCGACGACCACGTTGACGGTGAGGAACGTCCGGGGTGAGTCGAGGTGCTCAGAGGGCTGGAAGCCCCGGCGGTAGAGCGCCAGGGCCTCGGCCGTGCCGTTGCCGGAGAAGTGGTGCGCGAAGACGTACGGCAGTCCACGGGCTGCGGCCAGCTGTGCCGAGTAGTCCGAGGACCCGAGGAGCCAGACCACGGGCTGCGAGATCGCCGCCGGGGTTGCGTTCAGGGCGTGCACGCGGCCGTTGACCTGGAGCCCGACGCCACCCGGACTCATCATCGAGATCACGTTGTCGACGTACGACGGGAACTGGTTCACGGCATCGTCGGTGACCCCGCCGGCTCCGTGCCGCAGTGCATAGCTGGTGACCGGGTCGGTGCCCGGGGCGCGGCCGATGCCGAGATCGATCCGGCCGGGGAAGGCGGCTTCCAGCAGCGCGAACTGCTCGGCGACCACCAGGGGTGCGTGGTTGGGCAGCATCACCCCGCCTGAGCCGACCCGGATGCGCGCGGTGGCGCCGGCGACCATCGAGATCAGCAACGGCGGATTCGTGGCGGCGACCGCCGGCATGTTGTGGTGCTCGGCCAGCCAGTAGCGCTCGTACCCGAGCTCGTCGGCCACCCGCGCCAGCGCCAGCGTCGCCGCCAGCGCGTCGCCGGTGGACTGGTCGCCACGGACAGGGACGAGGTCGAGGACCGAGAGAAGCATGCCGGAGCAACGCCGCCGACCGCCCGCTTCTTCCCCCAGGGGCCTGTGGCAGGCTACGGCGCATGGACTCTGCGGATGTCGAACCGGACCTCGTGAACATCCTCTTCACCGAGGAGCAGATCCAGTCGAAGCTCCGCGAGCTGGCCGGCACGATCGAGGCCGACTACGCCGACAGGGACATCCTGATCGTCGGCATCCTGCGCGGCGCGGTGATGGTGATGGCCGACCTGGCCCGGGCCCTGAACCGCCACCTCGAGATGGACTGGATGGCGGTGTCGTCCTACGGGTCGGGCACGAAGTCCTCGGGCGTCGTGCGGATCCTCAAGGACCTCGACACCGACATCACCAACCGGCACGTGATCGTGGTCGACGAGATCATCGACACCGGCCTCACGCTCTCGTGGCTGATCTCGAACCTGGCCTCGCGCAACCCGGCCTCGCTGGAGATCTGCACGCTTCTGCGCAAACCCGAGGCGCTGCAGATGGACATCGCCGTGAAGTACGTCGGATGGGACATTCCCAACGAATTCGTGGTCGGCTACGGCCTCGACTACCAGGAGAAGTACCGAAACCTGCGCGATATCGGGACTCTGGCACCGCACGTCTATTCTTGAGCGACCTCACGCGACGTCGGCTGGGACGCTCGAACATTTCCGGCAGAACGAATTCGTGGTCGGCTACGGCCTCGACTACCAGGAGAAGTACCGAAACCTGCGCGACATCGGGACTCTGGCACCGCACGTCTACTCTTGAGGGTCGCCGCGGCTTTCCTGAGCACTGCCGGGGCGCTTCCTAGGACTACCTGAGAGTATGTGGGGCGTGAAGCGAATTCTGCGCGGTCCGTGGTTGTGGATCGGTCTGGCCGTCCTGGGCGTCATCCTCGCCCTGCAATTCCTCGTGCCCAACGGCGGATACACCCAGATCCAGACGTCAGAGATGACGGCGCACATCACGAACGGCGACGTCAAGTCGATCACCTTCGTGGGCGGTGGCGACCAGCAGATGCGTGCCGAGCTCAAGGACGGCAAGAAGGTCATCGCGAACTGGGTCGACGGCCAGCAGACCGGACTGGTCGACCTGGTCCAGAAGCAGGTCACGGCGCACAAGATCACCAAGTACGACTCGAAGGTGCCGCACCCGAGCCTGCTCGGCTCGTTGGCCGCCACCATCCTTCCGTTCGTGGTGATCGTGCTGATCTTCCTGTTCCTGATGAACCAGGTGCAGGGGGGCGGCGGCCGGGTGATGCAGTTCGCCAAGTCCAAGGCCAAGCTGATCAGCAAGGACATGCCGAAGACGACGTTCGCCGATGTCGCCGGCTGTGAAGAGGCGATCGAGGAGCTCGGCGAGATCAAGGAGTTCCTCCAGGAGCCTGCGAAGTTCCAGGCGGTCGGCGCCAAGATCCCCAAGGGCGTGCTGCTCTACGGTCAGCCTGGTACCGGTAAGACCCTGCTCGCCCGCGCCGTCGCCGGTGAGGCGGGAGTTCCGTTCTATTCGATCTCCGGATCCGACTTCGTCGAGATGTTCGTCGGTGTCGGTGCCTCCCGGGTGCGCGACCTGTTCGAACAGGCCAAGGAGAACGCGCCGGCGATCGTGTTCATCGACGAGATCGATGCCGTCGGTCGCCACCGTGGTACCGGTATGGGCGGTGGCCACGACGAGCGCGAGCAGACGCTCAACCAGCTTCTCGTCGAGATGGACGGGTTCGACGTCCGCGGCGGGGTCATCCTGATCGCGGCCACCAACCGGCCTGACGTCCTGGACCCGGCCCTGCTGCGACCGGGTCGTTTCGACCGTCAGATCAGCGTCGACGCCCCTGACCTCAAGGGACGCGAGCAGATCCTCAAGGTGCACGCGCGCGGCAAGCCGATGGCGGCCGACGTCGACCTGCTCTCGGTGGCACGCCGTACGCCGGGCTTCACCGGTGCCGACCTGGCCAACGTGCTCAACGAGGCAGCCCTGCTCACCGCGCGCCTGAACGGCAAGATGATCGACGAGTCGATGCTCGACGAGGCGATCGACCGGGTCATCGCCGGCCCGCAGAAGCGCACCCGGCTGATGAGCGAGAAGGAGAAGCTGATCACGGCGTACCACGAGGGCGGACACGCCCTGGTCGCCGCGGCGCTCCCAGGTACCGACCCGGTGCACAAGATCACGATCCTCCCGCGCGGCCGTGCCCTGGGGTACACGATGGTGCTGCCTGACGAGGACAAGTACTCCCAGACGCGGTCGGAGATGCTCGACAAGCTCGCCTACATGCTCGGTGGCCGCGCTGCCGAGGAGCTGATCTTCCACGACCCGACCACCGGCGCCGGCAACGACATCGACAAGGCCACCGCCCTCGCTCGCGCGATGGTGACCCAGTACGGCATGACCGACACCCTGGGTGCGATCAAGCTGGGCGAGACCCAGGGCGAGCCGTTCCTGGGCCGCGACATCGGCCACACCCGGAACTACTCCGAGGACGTGGCCGCGATCGTCGACGACGAGACCAAGAAGTTCCTGCAGACCGCGCACCAGGAGGCCTTCGACATCCTCGAGGAGAACCGGGACGTCCTCGACGCCCTGGTGAACGAGCTCCTGGAGAAGGAGACCCTGGACAAGGCCGAGGTCGCAGACATCTTCGTGCCGCTGCGCCGGCGGGCCGCCCGCCCGGCCTGGACCGGGTCGCCTGACCGGATCCCGTCGACGATCCCGCCCGTCAACGTCCCGAAGGCGGCCCAGAACGGCGGCCAGAACGGTTCCGAACCCGAGGGCGGCCTGATCCTGACGCCGCCGAACGCGGACGGCGACTCGTTCGGAGAGGTGCCCAACCCGGGGAACACCCCGTGAGCGTTGGTCCGGTCACGACCGCGGCGACGCCCGCGGGCGAGTTCGACCACGACCGGGCAGCGGCCGCCGTCCGCGAGCTCCTGATCGCGATCGGTGAGGACCCCGAGCGCGAGGGCCTGCGCGAGACGCCGGATCGGGTGGCACGCGCGTACGCCGAGCTGACCGCCGGCCTGCGGATGACCGCGGACGAGGTGCTCACCACGACCTTCGACCTCGGCCACGACGAGATGGTGCTGGTCCGCGACATCGAGCTGTGGTCGATGTGCGAGCACCACCTGGTGCCGTTCACCGGTGTCGCCCACGTCGGGTACATCCCGGCGGAGTCCGGCAAGATCACCGGCCTCTCCAAGCTGGCACGCCTGGTCGACGTGTACGCCAAGCGCCCCCAGGTCCAGGAGCGGCTGACCACCCAGATCGCCGACGCCCTGGTCGAGATCCTCGAAGCCCGCGGCGTGATCGTGGTCATCGAGGCCGAGCACCTCTGCATGACGATGCGCGGGGTCAAGAAGGCAGGCGCCCGCACGATCACCTCCGCCGTGCGCGGGATCATGCACAACGCGGCCACCCGCTCCGAGGCGATGGCCCACATCAACGCAGCCCGCCGGTAGCCCAGGGGAGGGCCGATGCTGACCCGACTCACACCGCGGCACGTCCGCGGGCTGCCCGTTGCCGACCGCCCGCTGCTGATGGGCGTGGTCAACGTGACGCCGGACTCGTTCTCCGACGGGGGCCGGTTCGACCGCGCCGAGGTCGCGATCATGCACGGCCTCGAGCTGCTCGCCGACGGCGCGGACCTGCTCGACATCGGCGGTGAGTCGACGCGTCCCGGCGCGACCCGGCCGCTGGTGACCGAGGAACTCGCCCGGGTCGTCCCGGTGATCACCGCCCTGGCCGCCCAGGGCGCGGTGGTGTCGGTGGACACGATGCGTGCCGAGGTCGCCCAGGCAGCACTGGACGCGGGCGCGGCCGTCGTCAACGACGTCTCGGGGGGACTTGCCGACCCCGAGATCTTGCGGGTGGTCGCGGACTCCGGTGCGACGTACGTCGCGATGCACTGGAAGGCGCATGCGGCCGAGATGCAGCAGCGAGCGACGTACGGCGACGTGGTGCGCGAGGTTCGCGACGAGCTGTCCGCGCGGATCGACGCGGCGCTCGCGGCCGGCATCGCGCCCGACCGGCTGGCGATCGACCCGGGCCTGGGTTTCGCCAAGACCGCGGATCACAACTGGGAGCTGCTGCGGCGGCTCGACGAGCTCGATGCGCTCGGCATGCCGATCCTGGTCGGCTCCAGCCGCAAGTCGTTCCTCGGCGCCCTGCTGGCCGGACCGGACGGCGTGCCACGCCCGGTCGACGAACGCGAGGACGCGACGACGGCACTGACCGCCCTCGCCGGAATGCTCGGGGTGTGGGCCGTCCGGGTGCACCAGACCCGGTCGAGTGCTGACGCACTCCGGGTCTCCGCTCGCTTGCTGGGCCACCAGTTTGGTGGGTCGAGCGCCACGGGTAAGGTCATCGAGGCATGAGTGACCAGTTGGCGGTGCGCGGCATCGAAGTCCATGCACACCACGGTGTGTTCGACTTCGAACGTCGTGACGGCCAGGTCTTCGTGATCGACCTGGTCCTCGGGATCGACACGTTGCCGGCAGCCGCGACCGACGATCTCGCCAGGACCGTGGACTACGGAACCCTGGTCGCCGAAGTGAGAACCGCAACCGAGAAGGACCCGGTCGACCTGATCGAAACCCTGGCACAGCGCATCGCCGATGTCTGCCTGGGTCACGAGCTGGTCGAGTGGGTGGACGTCACCGTCCACAAGCCGCACGCCCCGATAGAGACCACGTTCAGCGACGTGGCGCTCACGATCAACCGGAGCCGCACGTGACCGAGTCCCCCAACCCCGCCGTGATCGATGCCGACACCCTGACCGGTGACATGCACCCGATCCGCCGCGTCGTCATCTCCCTCGGATCCAACCTCGGCGACCGGATGTACGCGCTCCAGGGCGCCGTCGACGCCCTCGCCGACACCCCGGAGGTCTGGGTCACCGGGATCTCACCGGTCTACGAGACCGAGCCTGTCGACGCGCCGGAAGGCTCGGAGACCTTCCTCAACGCCGTCGTCCTGCTCGACACCACCCTGTCGGCTCGCACCCTGCTCGACCGGGCACACGCCGTCGAGGCGGCGTACGGGCGCGAGCGCGGTGAGCCCCACGCGCCCAGGACCCTGGACGTCGACCTGATCGTGGTCGGCGACCGGCACGCCGACGACGAGACCCTGAAGCTCCCGCACCCGCGTGCCGCCGAGCGGGCGTTCGTGCTGATCCCGTGGAACGACCTCGAACCCGACGCCGAGATCCCCGGTTACGGCCTCGTCGCCGAGCTCCTGGAGAAGACCGGTCGGGACGGCGTCGTACGCCGTGATGACCTGGTCCTCGAGGTGCAGTGAGAGACGAACCGCCAGTACCCGGTCAGCCCGAGCCGGAATCCGGCGGACGGATCAGGCCGACCGGCCCGGGAGTCCTGGTGGTCTCGTGGGCGCTCGGGCTCGTGGCCGGCTGGGCTTCGCGTGGCATCGCGATCCGTGCCGGAGCCGCGACCCCGTCGGTCTCATGGCTCACGATCGCGGTGATCTGGTTCGTGATGGCCGTGACCGCCGGGACGGCGTACCTGACCTGGTCCACGGTTCAGCGTGAACGCCGTGGTGTCGCCGCCGAGCAGGCGGTGGCACGCCTCGTCTTCGGCAAGACGATCGCCCGGCTCTCCGCATTCGTCCTGGGCGGCTTCATCGGGATCGTGATCTCCAACCTCGGCGTCGATGGGGACAACGCGAACCACGTGATCGTGCGCGCCCTCCTCGCCGCCGTGGGAGCCGGAGGCGGTGTGGCTGCGGGCCTGCTCCTCGAGCACGCGTGTCGCGTGCCGCCGGGCGGCAACGGCGACCTACGCTGATTCCATGGCCAGTACCCGTTCCTCTGCCCGGCTGACCACTCACCGGCGTCGGCAACGCAGCGTTCGTGTCACGGTCTCGGTCTCGCTGCTCGCGGTGGCCAGCCTCGCCGTTCTCGCCACCCTGCCCACCCAGTCGCCGGCCCTGCTCAGCGCCGGGGCGGTCACGGCGGTCCTGCTCGGCTGGGCCGCCCTGCGCATCTGCTGGACCGAGGTGCTCCAGTCGCGTCGCGAGAACGCGACCGACCGTGCCGCGACCGCCAGCGCGTACCGGTCGCTGTTCTCCGAACGGGCTGCCGAGCACGCCGAGTTCACCACCGCGATGACCGAGCGGCTGGCGGAGTCCAACCTCTCCATGCGTGAGCTCCAGGGGGCGTTGGTCCAGTCCCGCGAGGAAGCCTCAGTGATGACCGCCCGCGCCGAGGCCTCCCAGTCGTTGCACGCGGCCGCCCTGGTCCGGGTCGCCGAGCTCGAGAGGTCGATCGAGCTGATGCGGGCCGAACGTGCTGCCGAGGACTTCGTCGCCGGTGATATCGAGCCCGGCTCGGTCGAGGACCTCGTCTCCTTCGACGAGAAGATCGCGGACGCCGCCAGCGGGAAGCACTCAGCCCCCGACGCCAGGCTCGCCTAGGAGCGTTCCGCGGTCTGTTCCTGCTGGGACCGGACGTCGGCGCGCAGCATCCGGTGGATGCCGTTCGGCGTCAGTACGCCGAGGAAACGCGCACCCTGGGTGACACCCACCATCGCCTTGTCCTCGCGCAGCAGCAGCGCCATCGCCTCCTCGAGGGTGGCGCCGACATCGAGGGTGCCGGCCAGTTCCGAGGCGGCGACGCCGTCCATCGGTTCCAGGTGTGCCGGGTCGATCGGGGTGACGGCGAGTCGTCGCATCCCGCGGGCCCGGCCGACGAACTCGGCGACGAACTCGTCCGCCGGAGCACCCAGGATCGCCGCCGGGGCGTCGTACTGGGCAAGGCGACCGCCGGCTGCGAAGACAGCCACCCGGTCGCCCATCTTCACGGCTTCGTCGATGTCATGGGTGACCATCACCACGGTCTTGCCCAGGTCGCGCTGGATCCGGAGGAACTCGTCCTGCAGCCGGGCGCGCACGATCGGGTCGACGGCGCCGAACGGCTCGTCCATCAGCAGCACCGGCGGGTCCGCTGCCAGGGCCCGCGCGACGCCGACCCGTTGCCGCTGACCGCCGGAAAGCTGGTGCGGGTACCGCTTCGCGAAGATCTCGGGGTCGAGCCCGACCAGCTCCAGGAGCTCGAGCGAGCGCGCTCGAGCCTTCTTGCGGTCCCAGCCGAGCAGGCTGGGAACGGTAGCGACGTTCGTCGCGATGTCCTGGTGCGGGAACAGGCCGACCTGCTGGATGACGTACCCGATGCCGCGGCGCAGCTCGACGGGGTCGGTGTCGGTGACGTCCGCGCCGTCGAGGTAGATGCGACCGGCGGTCGGCTCGATGAGACGGTTGACCATCTTGAGGATCGTCGACTTGCCGCATCCCGACGGGCCGACCAGGCACACCAGTGCGTTCGCCGCGACGTCGAGGTCGAGGGACACGACGGCGACCGTGCCGTCCTCGTAGGTCTTGCCTACGCCCTCGAGCCGGATCATCGCGCTAGGTTCGCCCTGTGGTCCCACTGCTCGCTCCCACGTCGCTGGACAACTGCCTGACCCGCAACGACTGGATCTGCGGGCTGTACTACTCCACGCGCGCCGGTGATCTCCAGACCGCCCTGGTGCAGCACATCGGCATCGTGCTCGCGTCGGTGTCGCTGGGCCTGGTGGTGGCGATCCCGCTGGCCCTTCTGGCCAGACGCTACCGAAGACTCGAGGGAATCATCGTCGGCACGACGACCGCGATCTACACGATCCCGTCGCTGGCGCTGTTCTCCCTGATGGTGCCGTTCACCGGGCTGGGTCACCGAACGGTGCTGATCGGGCTGGGCCTGTACTCGCTGACGATCCTGGTCCGGGCCGTGCTCGACGGCCTCGACGCCGTGCCTGCCGAGGTGCGCGAGTCGGCGCTGGGGATGGGCTACAACCCGCGCACCATGCTGCTCCGGGTCGAGGTGCCGCTGGCCGTGCCGGCGTTCATGTCCGGCCTGCGGGTGGCGATGGTCTCGGCGGTGGCGCTGACCACGGTCGGCTCGATCCTGGACTACGGAGGTCTCGGCAACCTGATCCTCGAGGACCCCACCTTCAAGGCGCAGGTGCTCGCCGGCAGTGTCCTCTGCGTCGCGCTCGCGGTGAGCCTGGACATCGTCCTGGTCGTGATCCAGCGCCTACTCACCCCGTGGACCCGCGCATGAACGGCGTGGTCAGCTGGTTCCGCGACTCCAGCAACTGGCACGGCGACTACGGCGTGCCGGTGCTCTTCGGTCAGCACGTCCTGCTCACCGTCACGTCCGTAGTGCTGGCGGGGCTCCTCGGGTTCCCGCTGGCGCTCTGGCTCGGTCACCGGCACCGTGGCGGCGTGCTGGCGATCAACATCACCAACATCGGCCGCGCCGTCCCGATCGTCGCCCTGCTCTCGTTGTTCTCGCTGAGCATCCTGGGCAGCGGCTACCTGGGCCCCTACGGCCGCTCCGGGTTGTCCACCTTGGTCACGCTCGCCCTCTTCGCGCTGCCGCCGATCGTGACGAGCACCTACAACGCGGTGGTCGAGGTCGATGCCGACGTCGTCGAAGCCGCCCGTGGCATGGGGATGGCCGAGCTCGGCGTGCTGCGACAGGTCGAGCTGCCGCTCGCGGCGCCGCTGATCATCTCCGGCCTGCGCCTGGCCGTCGTCCAGGTCTGGGCCACCGCGACGATCGCTGCCCTGGTCGCCGGGCCGGGACTCGGCAACATCATCACCCGCGGGTACGCCAACAACCAGACGGCCGAGGTGGTCTCCGGGTCCTTGATCGTGGCGCTGTGCGCACTGCTGATGGAGATCGGCTTCCTGGGTCTGCAGCGGCTGGTCGATCCCAGGCGCCGGAGTCGTGTCGGCACCATGCGCTAGCGTGAAACCCCGGACACGCGCAGGCCACGTCGGCTGCGGGACACAGAAGGCGGACACATGAACACCAAGCTCGTACGACGACTCGCCATCGCCCTGGTGGCACCCACGCTGCTGTTCGCTGCGGCATGCGGCAGCAGCGACAAGAGCGCAACGGGGGGCAAGGTCACGATCGTGGGCCAGAAGTTCCCCGAGGCCGACATCATGGCCGCGCTCTACCAGGGCCTCCTCGACCACGCCGGCTTCCAGGCCACCGTGCAGGAGCTCGGCGGCCGCGACCTGTACCTGTCGCCGCTGGAGAAGGGAACCGTCCAGATCTCCACGGACTACCTCTCCTCGATGACCGAGGCTCTCAACCGGCAGGCCAACGGTGACAACGCCAAGCTCGTCGCCTCCCACGACGCGACCGCGACGCTCGCCCAGCTCAACAAGCTGGCCGGCCCGGTGGGCCTGACCGCGCTGACGCCGGCTGCCGCCCAGGACGCCAATGCGTTCGCGGTGACCAAGGCGTTCGCCGATGCCCACCACCTCAGCACGCTGAGCGACCTCGCCGCACTCGGCATGAAGCTCAAGCTCGGTGCTGCGCCCGACTGCGACCAGCGGCCGGACTGCAAGGTCGGCCTGGCTGGCACGTACGGCCTGAAGATCGGCGCCGTCGTGCCTACCGGGTTCGGGACCGACCAGACCAAGGCCGACCTCAAGAGCGGGGCGACCCAGCTCGGTGAGGTGGGCACCAGCGACGCCACGCTGGCCAAGGACGGGCTGGTCATCCTGACCGACGACAAGGGCCTGGAGAACGCAGAGAACCTGGTCCCGATCGTGAACTCCGCGTGGCTGGCGAAGCACCCGCAGGCCGAGACGGCGCTCAACAAGCTCTCGAGCATGCTGACCACGGCGGACCTGGCGAGCATGATCGCCTCGGTCTCGATCGATCGCGAGAAGGCCGCCGATGTGGCCAACGCATTCCTCAAGAGCAAGGGACTCATCTGAGTCCGTCGGTGACGTCGGACCCTCGGCTGGCTCCCCTGCGGGAGCTGGCCGAGGCCTACGCGAGCGGGCCCGTTCACCGCATCGCGGTCGTCGGCAACGCCCCGATGGGACCGTCGGCATCCCGGGCCGCGGCGATCGACGGCGCCGATCTCGTCGTCCGGGTGAACTCATTCGTGACCGACCGGCCGGGCGAGCCGGCGACCCAGGGCTCGAAGACCGACGTGGTGCTGTTCAGCCGGCTGGTGCCGGCGACCCCGCACCTCTTCGACCGGTACCGCGAACGCCTCTACGTGCTGCTCGAACCGATGCGCATGTACGGCAGGCCCGAGCTCTGGCCGGCTTCGTGGCCGGCTGACCTTGGCTTCGCGGTGGCCCGCAACGACGCAGTGGCCATCCCGCTGAACACCGAGCTGGGACTGCCCTGGCGCGAGGAGCAGCTGGCGCCCACGACCGGGACGACGGCCGCGTGGCTGGCGATGAACGTGTTCGCGGAGGCCGAGGTCCTGCTGACCGGGATCTCGTTCGTCGACGACCCGGCCCAGACCTCGTGGCAGCACCAGTGGGGCGACTCGGTCGGGGTCGGTCCCGAGCATCGGATCGCCGCTGAGGCAGTATTGATCTCCGGCTGGCTCGCCACGGGTCGGATGAGGTTCCTCCCCCTCACAGGAGACATGTGATGTCCAAGCTCAGGTCGTTCCTGGAGGCGTTGCGCGACCTCCGGGCCCAGGGCGCGCGGATCAGCACGATGGAGCGTGAGCTGATCCGGATCGCGCCGCAGCTCGCTGCCCTCGAGGAGCGCGTGGAGGACCTGCGCGCCCGGCTCGACGATCCCGCGTTCGAGGCGGACGACGAGCAGCGGTCCCAGGCTCGTAGCCTGGTCGACGAGGTCCGCGCCGAGCACGCGAGGGTGCGTGCCCGGATCAGCGCCGCAGTCGTCTTCGAAGAGCGGCTGAGAGTCCTGGAGGCCAAGGTCGGCGTCGACCCGGCAACCGGCGCCGATCTGACGTGAGCGCGGCGCGTGTCGGCATCGCGGCGACTTCGTCCGGCATGTCGACCAGCGCTGTCATGACTCGCTCGACGACCGCAATCACCTGGTCTCCAGGGATGTCGGCATAGTTGCCCACGTTGTACGCCTTGCTCGGCTCTGCATCGGCGATCGCGGCCCAGTCGAAACCGGCATAGTCGGCGACCCGTTCGTTGTCGGCGCGGTAACGCTCCCGCAACACGGTCTCGAACTCAGGCGTGAGGTAGACGGCGGACTCCCGGTTCCAGCTGACGGAGAGACTTGCCAGGATCAGCTCCTTGCGCAGAAGTGCGACCCAGCGCATCCGGGCCGCTGCGGGGTTCTCGAACTCGGTCACCCGACGCCGTAGTTGCGCGGCGCTGATCACCGGCGTCAGCCGGCGGGCGGTCTCGGCGGTTCTCCAGCCCGTTCCGACATTGGCGGCTGCGCTCTGCGCGGGGTCGAACGGGATCCCGGCAGCGGCGCAGAAGTCGGAGACGGCATCACCACCGATCAGGTGATCCCGCGAAAAGGGCCGGAGCACCAGCTCGACATCCGGGACCGCGCTCAACACGGTCCTGGCGAAGCCGGAGTAGGTGAGAAAGCTCAGGTCGAGCGGACTCCAGTCCGAGAATTCCTCGAACGGGCGGTTGATCACGTCGGCGAACTCGGGGCGCAGGTTGACCAGGCGCTCGACGTAGAACGCGTTGTAACAGCTTGCCTGTTCGCGCATGTAGTGCACCCAGCGAATGCCCACGGCCGCGGCCCGGCACTTGTCTCCGATGACGCGGATCTGTTCCTCGCTGAGCAGCGAGAAGTTCTCGGTCGAGACGATCGCAGTCGTCTTCGGCCCGGCGACGAACTCGGAGATCACGTCGTCCCATGATCCGAGCCCGGGGGTGAAGAGTCGACCGCCGCGCAACTCGGCGTTGAGATTGAGGTGCTGCACACCGAGGGCCCTGCCCGTGACGGGATAGGTGGCGTCCCCAAGAACCCCGGCGGCCTCTGCCTTTGCCAGGTAGCGCTGGATGGCGGTGGAGCCTGTCTTGTAGGTCCCCGAGTGCACCAACAACGTCTTTCCGGACGCCGGTTCCGCCCTGGGCGCGGTCACTGTCCGAGCTTCTTCTGCTCGACGTGCGCGTTCACGGCGACCAGCTCGGGGTGCGCGTCGAGGACCGCAATGATCTGGTCGACGTCGAGGCCGGCTGCGCCGTAGTCCTCGATCAGGGTCCGGATCAGCACCAGGTCCTCGGCGGTGTCGAGGGTGACCCGGTACGCCGACGCGTTCGCCGTACGGGACAGGTTGCGCAGCGACATCCTGCCGGAGCCGTTGGTGTACAGGTACGGCGTCACGTGCTCGCGCTGCGGCTGCTCGTAGGCGTTCTCTCCCGCGTCCAGCAGGGCCTGCGCGCTGAAGACCTCGAAGTCGAAGCCGCGCGGGTAGGTGCGTTCGAGGCCGTTGGACACATAGGTCCACGGGTCGTCGGCAGCCAGGAAGATCTCGATGCCGTGGGCCACCAGGGCACCGTCGATCAGGGGGCAGTCGGACGTCACCCGGACGACCGTCGCCAGGGAGAACTGCTCGATGCAGCCGGTGAACCGGGCCAGGACGTCGTCCTCGCTGCCGCGGTGAACCCCGAGCCCTCGCGCTTCGGCCAGCGCGACGATCGGGTCGTCGCTCGCGTTCACGGTGGTCGCGACGTACACGTCGAGCCCGGCAGACTCGAGCCGGTCGAGGTGGTGGTCGAGGAGCGTGCGCCCGCCGGCGGTGAGCAGGACCTTCCCGGGCAGCCGCGTGCTGGTGGTGCGGGCCTGGGTGATCACCCCGACGCGACCGCTCACCTCAGGACCTGGCCCAGTACGTCGATCACCTGGTCGACCTGGGTGTCCGTGAGGTCCGGGTACAGCGGCAGGGACAGCTCCTCGGCGTAGAACGCCTCGGCGTTCGGGCACATCCCGCGCCGGTAGCCGAGGTTGGCGTACACCGGGTGCCAGTAGACCGGGATGTAATTCACCTGGACGCCGATGCCGTGCTCCCGCATCTTCTCGAACACCTCGCGCCGACGGCCCTCGAGGATCCGCGCCGGGTAGAGGTGCCAGGCGGGGTCGACGTCGGGGCGCTGCGTCGGGATCCGTACGCCGTCCAGCCCCGCGAGAGCCGCGTTGTAGCGCGCGGTGATCTCGGTGCGGCGCTGCTTGAACGCGGCCAGTCGCGACAGCTGGGAGAGGCCGAGGGCCGAGGCGACGTCGGTCAGCCGGTAGTTGATCCCGAACTCGTGCACCTCCTGGTGCCAGGGGCCTTCGTCGGTCATCGCGAACCTGGCCTGATCGCGGACGAGACCGATGAAGTGGAACTCGTGTGCGCGTTGGGCCAGGGCGTCGTCCTTGAACACGGCCGCGCCGCCCTCGCCGGTGGTCAGGTTCTTGGTCGGGAAGAACGACAGCGTCGTGATGTCGGCCAGGTCGCCGACTGCGCGACCGCGGTAGGTGCCGCCGATCGAGTGGGCCGCGTCGTCCAGGGTCAGGGCGCCGACGCGGTCCGCGATCGGCTGCAGGGCGTCGTAGTCGGCGGCGTGACCGGCGTAGTCGACCGCGGCGATCACCGCGGTGCGCTCGGTCACCACGCCCTCGACGGCGCGGGGATCGAGCAGCGCGGTGTCCTCCTCGACATCGGCGAACACGACGTCGGCTCCGAGGATCGAGGCACCCGAGGCGGTGGCGACGAAGGTCATCGGCGTCGTGACGACCTGGTCACCCGGCCCGACACCGGCCGCCGCGTACGCCATGTGCAAGGCCGCCGTACCGGAGGTGCAGGAGACCGCGCGGTGCCCGCCGGTGGCCGCCGAGATCGCCTCCTCGAAAGCGGTGACAGTCGGTCCGGTTGTGAGCCAGTCGCCGCGAAGGATCGCGGCAACGGCCTCGATGTCGGCCTCCGAGATCGACTGGCGACCGTAGGGCAGCACGGGTCAGATCCCCGACTCGAGGACCTCGCGGAGCTCGTCGACGCCCCACCAGATGTCGTTCTTGTCCGACGCGCAGTGGAAGCCCTCGGGCACCGGCACGGCATCGGTGATCGGCTTGTAGCCCCACTGCGGGGTCTCCGGCTCGATCACGTAGTACTTGCCGTCGGCGATGATCACGGCGCGGCGGCCCTCCTCCGGGCTGATCATCTCCTCGTGCAGCTTCTCGCCGGGTCGCAGGCCGATGTCGACGAACTCGGCCCCGGGCGCCACGGCGTGTGCCAGGTCGACCACCTTGTGAGAGGGGATGTGCGGCACCAGCAGCTCGCCACCCTGCATCAGCTCGAAGGTGTCCACGACCATCTGCACCGCCTGCGGCAGCGTGATCAGGAAGCGGGTGCAGCGCAGGTCGGTGATCGGCAGCTTCTCGCCGTTCGCGTGCATCGCGCGCCACTTCGGGATGATCGAGCCGCGTGACCCGGTGACATTGCCGTACCGGACCACGGCGAAGCGGGTCGGGTAGGAGGCCGCGTAGTTGTTGCCGAGGATGAAGATCTTGTCGGCGGTCAGCTTGGTGGCGCCGTACAGGTTGATCGGGCTGGACGCCTTGTCGGTCGACAGTGCGACGACCCGCTTCACGCCGGCGTCGATCGCGGCCTCGACCACGTTCTGCGAGCCCATCACGTTGGTCTTCACGAACTCGAACGGGTTGTACTCGCCGGTGTCGACCTGCTTCAGCGCCGCGGCGTGGACCACGTAGTCGACGTTGTGCATCGCGCGGAACAGCCGCTGCTGGTCGCGGATGTCGCCGATGAAGAAGCGCAGCCGTGGGTCGTCGGCGAACAACGCCCGGACCTCGTACTGCTTCAGCTCGTCACGGGAGAAGATGATCAGCCGCTTCGGCTCGAGGTTGTCCAGCGCATAACGGATGAATGCCTTGCCGAAGGAGCCGGTGCCCCCGGTGATCAGGATGCTGGATCCCTTGAGCAGTGAGTCTTCTAGGGGGGACACGTGCAGATGACCTTCCGTTGCGCGGTGCTGTCGCCGTGGACAACGGGCCTGACGATACCGTGACTGGCATGGCTGGAGCGCATGCGGAGCGGGGATCGCGGCGATGACCGCTGAGGTCCTGGTCGTCTTCTGCGACGTCGGTCCCCGCTTCGGGATCGGACACCTGATGCGCTGCCTCGCGCTTGCCGAGGAGTTCTCCTCGCGGGGAGCGCAGGTCGTGGTGGCTGCGGATGCGCCTTCGGTGCCGTTCGCGCTGGAGCAGGTCGAGGCCCGCGGTTTCGCACACCGCCCGGCCCCCGAAAGTGTCGCGGATCACCTCGCCGTACTCGCGCAGAGCTCGGCGACGCATGCCGTGATCGACAGCTACCACCTTCCCCCGGCCGTGTACGCGGCCCTCGCTGACGCGGTTCCGACCCTGGCCCTGGTCGACGGGGACCCGGCCGGGCGCGTCGCCCACGTGCTGGTCGACCAGAACATCGGCGCCGAGGACGACACCTGGCCGGTGGCCGAGGGGACCACCCGGCTCGCAGGACTCGACTACTCGCTGATGCGAACCGAGATCCTGGATCGGCGTCCGGTGAGACCTCGGGAGGCGGAGAGCGAGCCGCCCAGGGTATTCGCGTTCTTCGGCGGCACCGACGCGTTCGGGGCAGGTCCGGTGCTGACCGAGGCGATGGTCGCTACCGGTCGTCCTTTCGACCTGCGGGTCGTCACCCCGCAGCCGTGGGCGCGGAAGGTCGAAGCCGGGCCCGGTCAACGCATCGAGCTGATCAGCCCGACGGGCCTGCTCGCCGACGAGGTCGTGGCGGCCGATCTGGTACTGAGCGCAGCGGGCACGTCGAGCTGGGAGCTGCTGTGCCTCGGGGCGGCGTGTGCCTTCGTCTGCGTCGCCGAGAACCAGGTCCGCTCCTACGAGAGGGCGATCGACTCCGACCTCGGGCTCCCGCTCGGGATGCTCGAAGACCTGGTGGCGGGCGAGACGGCGGGCGCCGTCGAGGTCCTGGGAACCGCCCTGGACGACGCCGCCGGTCGGCGGGCGCTGCGCCGGCGGGGGTGGCTCCGCGTCGATGGAGGTGGCCGGGCGCGGGTCGCAGACGTTTTCCGCGACGCCGGACGGTCAGGACCGCGCTGATAGTGTGCCCGCAGCCGCGCCCGCAAGAACAGGACCGGGATGCATCACCACAATCATTACTACGGCCAGGCGCACATCCTGGCGAGGTACTGCGGTCTCAATGACCGGTACCCGCCGCCGATTCCGGGGTATCTCCAGCACGGCTGGAACGTCTTCGATGGCTGGAATCCGCAGCACGAGTTCTACCCCGGGGCCTGGCGGTTCACCTGGTCGGACGCGCCACGGCGACGTGGCCTGATGCTGGGGCGGCGCGAGTACAGGGTCATCGGCGCGCCCTGGAACTACCTGCTGGCGATGGAGCCGGATCTCGGCGTCGTCCCGGACCACGAGCGTGTGGGCACACTGTGGTTCCTCTTCCACGGCTGGGAGCGGGGTGAGATCGCCGGCGAGCACGCCCGGCTGATCGACGAGATCAAGGAGACCGAGCCCGGCCCGGTGACGATGAGCCTCTACTACACCGAGTACGAGCGCCCGGAGATCCGCAGCTTCTACCAGGACGCCGGGTTCAGGGTGATCTGCTTCGGCAAGCGCGGCTGGAACTACGAGGGCACGAACCGCACCTTCCTGCATCACCAGCTCGCCGAGCTCCGCAGGCACAAGAGGGTCGCGTCGAACCGGTTGAGCACGGCAGTGTTCTACGGGGCGTCGGTCGGGTGCGTTCCGGCGGTGTACGGCGACCCGATGGAGCTGGCCGGCGAGGACACCGCTTTCGGTGGCACCGAGCGGATCGCTCGTCTGTGGCCCGATCTGCACGGCAAGGACATCGACCTGGACAGCGTACGGGCGCTCGTCGACGGCGAGCTCGGGTGCGCGTCGCTCCACAGTCCCGACGAGCTGCGACTGCTGTTCGACTGGGGGCGTGATGACGAGCATTGAGATCATCCCCGGCGAGATGCGGTGGTGGACCGATCGAGCAAACCCGCTGCGCCGGCCAGCCGGTGGGGCAGTGTTCCGCGAGCTGCTCGGCGCAGTGCTCGGGGACCCGTCCGTAGGCCGCCGTGTCCTCGTCGTCGGTCCGCACGACGACAAGGTCCTGGGCTGGTTCGAGGACCGCGAGACGACGGTCCTGGTCCGTTCGCTCAGCGACGCCGAACAGATCTCGGCAGCCGACCCCAGGGTCGCAGTCGTCTGCGGTGACCTTGACCAGTTCGCGACGACCGTCCGCGCACCGTGGGATCTGGTCGTCGCGCTCGACGGTGTCGGGCGGCTCGCCAGCAACGACTTCGCAACCACAGCGTGGTCGGCCCGGACGGCATCTCTGTCACGGCTGGTCGCAGACGACGGCGTGCTGCTGGTCAGCGTCGACAACCCGCTCTCGCTGGTGGATCTCGCCGACGCCCGTCCAGCGGCCGAACGGCGCGACGAGGGCGATTGGGAGCCGCCGGCGTCGGTCGACGGCACCCGGCCGGCTTCGGCGGCCCACGCCGGGGCCGCGTTTTCCGGCTCAGGGCTCTCGGGTGTCTGCTACGCCGCGTCCTGGCTGCCGACGCAGCCCGGCGTCCTCGTCGAGGTTGGCACGCGCGCCGACGATGTGCGGCTACGGTCCGCGCTCGGGCGTGACGTGTTGGCGCTGGCTGACCATGAGCTGCTGTTCGACCCGACGGCAGCCGCGCTGGCGACATTGCGTGCCGGACGGTTCGCCGACGCTGCAAGCGGCTGGGTGCTGGTGCTCCGTCGCGGCACGAGCCTGCCAGCACTGCCGACGGCGATCCTGGCCGACGGCGGCAATCGGGCGACCACGTTCGACACGGCCGCCTGGGCGACGGTCCCGCCCGGCGACCTGGTCGTCGAGGCTGCGCTGCGCCTCGTCCAGACAGAGGACCTCGCAGCGTTGCGCGACCTCGTCGCCGGGTACCTGGCTTGGGTGGCCGACATGGGCATTGGGTACGCGGCCGACGAGGTCCTGCTCGCGGACGGGTCGTTCGAGGTGCTCGGACAGCCTGCACCGCTGCCCGGCGACGCTGTCGCGACCGCGGCCCTGTGGCTGGCTCGCCGGTTGTTGGCGACCGATGTTCGGAGGGTCTGGCCGCCGTGGCTCGACGACAACGGCGTCGGGAGGGCTCTGACAGCGATGGCCGGGATCGCCACGGACGCAGCGCGGTTCGAGGAGGCGGGGGCCGGTGCCCGGCCGCACGCGGTCAGCCATGACCTGAGCTCGCTCCGAGCGCTGAACGCCCAGCTTCTCCTCGACATCGAGGCCGCGCGCGGTCAGGTCACCGCCCATGAGCGGCTCGCGGCACACCGGGACCGGCAACTCGAACGGCGCTCGAACCAGCTGCGCGACGCCGAACTGCGAGCCACCCGCGCCGAGTCTCGATCCACAGGCGGAGGCGTTGCCGTTCGCCGGATCGTCCGTGGTGTGTTGCACCCGGTCAACGCCGCCCGAGCCGTACGGCGGCGCCTCAGTCGCTCGTGATCCGGATGTCGCTGACGTGCAGCCGCGCCGCGAACTTGCGGTGCGTCGACAGGCTCACCCGGCCATTGTTGGTGGTCCACGGCGTGGGCAACCGGCGAACGAGCGAGCTGGATAGGTGGGCGGTCATGGGGTGGCCGAAGTGGTCGAACGAGAGCAACCAGTCCCCGGCGCGGCTCACGGCTTCGGGATGCTCCGGTACCGCAGAGAGCGTCGTTGACATCCGGTCCGCGAGTTCCGCCACGTCGAGCCCGAAGGAGAACCAGGTGCCGTCGAACTCCAGCGGAATGGTCACGTCCTCCGGGCGATCGGGGTCGTGGTGCCAGCGCAGGATCGCGGTCTCGGTGACCGCCCGGGTATCGAGCCAGCGGCCACGGAAGGTGACCCAGGTCCCGGAGGCCACGACCTCCTCGACCGTGAACTCCGGGTTCATCTCGTCCAGCCGGGCCTGACCGAACCGGCTCGCCACTACCTGGACCTCGCGATGGCCCCGGGTGAACCGCTGGACGTCGACCGCGGGCTCGAGCGCGATGGGGAGCTCGTCGGTCCGTGTCCTCAGCGACAGCGCGTACTCGGTCGTGGCGGCCAGCGCCTCATCGACGGTGGTCCGGTCCTGGGTGATCGCCGCGAGCTGGATCCGTGCCCGCCACACATGCGGGTCACCCACATCGACCAGGAGTGGAACCGCGGTCTCGACGGCGCTGCCCCGGGCCAGCAGCTCGGCGCCTGAGAGCGGCAGCGGTTGGCGGCTACGACCCGTCAGCGCGATCTCCTCGCCGTAGCCCGGCCCCACGGCAGTCACGACCGCGCCCCACCGCAGCACCCGGACGGCGTACCGGCCATCGAGCTTGCCACCGAGCAGCCATGTCCAGCCGTCTGCGGTCCAGCGGGTCCCGAGCGTCGCCGAGCCCGGCACGATCTTGGTAGCGCTGCCCTCGCGGACGATGCCGTCCGCGTGCAGGCGCAGGCGCAGGAACCAGTCTCCGGGCGCGCCGTCGCCGAGCAGCGCGGTGGCGGACACGGCGAACGTGCCGCGGCAGCACGCACCGCTGACGTCGAGGGCCGAGACGGACGCGAGCGCTACCCGGCTGTCGCCGCGTTCGAGCCAGGCTTCGAGCGAGGGGCTGGATCCCGGACCGGCGAAGTGGATCCAGGCTTCGAGGTCCAGACGCAGCACGTCGCCGTCCCAGACAGCCGCGAGCACCCGGGCATCCAGATCGATCTCCGCCGGAGCGAGCAGGCGGGCCCATTCGGCCGTCTCGCCGAGCGCGATGCCCTCGACCACGACGAGATGGCGTTTGCGCAACCGTCCGCGGTCCTCGTGCGAGGCGGCCGGTGGCTGCTGCTCGCGAACGGCAGCGAGCGTCCGGATGTCGTCGACCCTGCCGTCGAGCAGGAGCTGGAACTGGAGCCGCTCCAGCGGTCTCCGGGTGGCGACGACTGCGGGGTCGAGTGCCGTCAGGAGCTGGTGCGACAGGGAGAGGAACACCTCGGTGTCGGTGACGTTGCTCGGATGGGTGACGGCACGCGCCAGCGCGCCGACGTCGGTTCCGGCGAGGTGGTGATGGACCGCTCGGCGTACCGGGGCGGAGGCGCCGGCAGCGAGGTCGAGGACCGCCATCGCCGAGGTGACCCGATCCTGGACGTTCTTGAGTTCGACCCCGCGCTGGGTGATCGACTGCTCGCCGCCGTCACGTTCGCGCCACATGTACACCGGGTCCGACACCATGTCGACGGCGTCGGCCTCGAGGTAGGCCCGCAGGGTGACCGGGTAGTCCTCGTACATGATCGGTGGGAAGGCGTAGCCACCCGCCTCCCAGAACGACCGGCGGTAGACCTTGTTCCAGACCATCCGGTCATTCGCCAGTCGCGGGACGTCGTCGACGTGGGTCCGCGTCCGCGTCTCGGTAAAGATCTGTTCGTGCAGCCAGGAGGCACGTACGCCGTGGATGTTGAACCGTCGGGCATCGCCGGCAGCGAAGGCGGAACCGGTTCGCTCCAGGTTCGCGATCAGGGTGCGCCAGGCACGTCGCGGGACGATGTCATCGCTGTCCACGAAGGTCAGGTAGCGGCCGGTGGCCAGCACCATCCCCGCGTTCCGCGCCGGGCCGAGCCCCTGGTTGGCCTGCGTGACGAGGCGGAACCGGTCATCGGCCGCGACGAACTCCTCGGCAATCCCCCGGGTGCCGTCGGTGGAGCCGTCGTCGACCAGGATCACCTCGAGGTCGCGGACGTCCTGGCCGGCGATCGATTCGAGGCACTCCCGGACGTACAGCTCCACGTTGAAGAACGGCACGACGACGCTGAGGAGCACGGCACGAGACTACTGGCGAGGGTCTGCGGCACCGAAGACCCTCGTGCCGGTGGACCGCTCGCTCGACGATGAGCCGAGGTGAGCCGGCCGAGTCGGTTGATATAACTGGCGCGTGCGTCTCCTCACGAATTACGGGTCATTCCTCAACACAGCACCCGGCTTCTGGAAGCATCAGGTCCTCCCCGCCTCCGAGCGGGTGATCCTCGTCGAGGCGATGAGCCAGGACCTCAGGGTGACGCTCCGCAACCTGACGCTGGCCAACGCGCTCCGTCGGGTCGAGCGGGCCAGGATCGTTGTGTACAGCGGTGCCGACGAGGACTGGAATCAGGTCGTGTGGACCTATTTCAACGCCGACGAGATCGCCCAGATGTGCTACGCCTACGGTGCGGAATCGGTCCTCGACGCGCACAAGCTCGTCGACGAACGGGTCCAAGGGACCAGGGTTCCTCACGTGGTCGCGGGCGTGGACCTGGGCGGCCCTCTACCGGAGTCGGCGATCCCGAGAGCGGTGTTCGACCAGATCGTCTACGCCACCACCTGCCGGATGGCCAAGGCGCCGCGACTCGACGACTCTGTGGAGATGAAGCTCCAGCGCGACAAGGTCGAGGCGCGAAGCCTGGAGTTCGCACGAATCTACGAGGCCCTGATCAGCAACAACGACGTGGTCGCGCTGATCTCCAGCCACGTCGACTACGACAACTTCGGTCTGGCAGTCGAGGCGGCGCTGCGCCATGACGTGCCGGTCATCTTCACCCAGTCGACCGGCAGCCTCAAGGCCTACACCTTGTTCCCGGAGCGGGCGATCCCGGGTGCCCCCGTTCGCGCCGGGCTGACCGAGGACATCGGAGCGTTCTTCGAGTCCAGGATCTGGGCGAACCGGGATCTGCTCCGCAGGAGCGCCGAACTGACTCAATCGCGTGCCAAGGCGACCTTGGGGCGGCCGTCGTGGTGGCGGGCGGGTGGTGGTTTCTCGAGCATCGATATCCGTGACGCAGCAGAGCGCTCAGCAGTGCGCACCTATGCGGCAAAGCAGGTCGGTCTCGATGCCAGCAAACCGACGGTGTCGGTGTTCAACCATGCAGTCTCCGACGCCCTCGGGACCAACAAGGAGGCCTTCGCGGACCTTGGCGACTGGTTCGAGCAGACGGTGGCATGGGCGCGGGAGCATCCCGAGGTGAACTGGCTGTTCCTGGACCATCCGCAACAGGACCTGTACGACGCGACGGAGTTCTTCGACGGCCTCGCGATGCAGAATGCGGATCAGGCGCACATGTCCTTCTTCCGCAGTCTGGAGCTCACCAAGAACGCGCTGATCTCGCTCACCGATCTCGTCCTCACGGTCAGGGGCAGCGTGAGCAACGAGTACCCCGCGCTGGGCATCCCGGCGATCCAGTGCGGTTGGTCGGAGTGGAGCGGATGCGGCTTCACCACGGTCACGGACTCGGTCGACGACTACTTCAGGGCGCTGGAGGATCACGTCGAGGGCCTGCTCGAGCGGCGACCGCTGATCACCGCGGACCAGATCGAGCGCGCCCGCCTCTGGGCCTGGTTCTATCGCAGCGCCACTGACATTCCTTCGTGCCTGATCCATCCGTGGCGGATGGGCGAGTCGGACTGGCTCTTCAACACGGTGACCGCACACATGCTGCAAGTGGAGGCCGACGGCGACCTCGCGTTCTCCACGGTGAGCAGGATGTGGCGCCGTCGGGACCCGTTCCTGACAAGGTTCGACTTCGACCTGCCGGGCGACGAGCTCGCGAACCAGATGGACCTGACGACCGCATGAGGCCGAACTACGACCTTGTCTCGCTCCGACTGGACACGATGTTCGACGACCCTGCGCCCGTTGTGGAGTTACCGGCGGTCATCGAGCGCGCCAACCGGGATCTGCTGGCGTTGATGGACGGCGCAGAGAACGCGCCCAAGAGGCTGCTTCGGATCCTGCGACCGACTGCTCTGATCGGGTTCCACGTCGACCGTCCCGGCGAGGGTGTGACCGTGAGGCTGGGCCTGGTGGTCGATGAGCGCGCGACCCAGATGTGGCACCGGCACATCAGCGGGTTGTGGCCGAGCTTGAGGCAGGAGGTCGACGAGAGCAAGCTCCAGACCCCGGACGTATCAGGGCGCCACCGCACCCTGACGATCAGTGCCCAGGGCGTCCCGATGGCTGTGATGGTGCTCGGTGTCCGTCGCGATCTCGCTGCTACGCAGGACGAAGTGACCTTCCAGGTCCCTGCCGAGCTCCTGTCCGCGGGGGATCTGGTGCTGATCGGGATCGATTCCTCGCCGGTCGGCGGGGACTGGGGACTCGCGAGCCGGATGGTCGACGGCGCCGTGGGGGTCGCGGTGACCAGCGTGACCGTCGAACCGGGTCTCGACGACTCGTTCCGGGCACACGTGGCTTCCGGCCGCCACGACGCCCGTGGCGCTCGGGCCATGGCCGAGACGGGATACTTCGTCGTCAACCCTGGGTCGGGAGACTCAGCGGTCACCGTCGAGGTCACCGAGGCCGCCCGCGGTGGACGTCGCGCCGCTCTGCTCCGTCGGCTTCTGCCCACCAAGGGCGACATCGACCTCGAGGTTCGTGACCTCGCGGGTCAGGCGGTTCCCGGTGTGCGGATCGCGCCGGGTCGGGCCGACCTGCCGGCGCTGAAGGGCCCGGTGCAGGTGCGGCCCCGGCGCGCGGGCCAGGCGGCGGCAGGTGCCCGGCGCGATTGGGCCGTGCGGATCAGCTAGAGCAGGTCCAGGGACATCGGCGTCCCCATCTCGACGTCCACCCGGAACACCCGGCCCTCGATGTCGCGGAACGAGTCCGGGGGCATCCCGTCAGCGGGTCGCACCGACCGCACGTTGTCGGGACCGACGAGCTCGCCGGCCTTCACGTCCCGCGTCACGAACAGCGAGCGCCGGAACCGCAGGCCCTCGGCCTCGATCTCCTTCGGCCCGACCGTGGCCTCACCCATCGCCTGCCAGGCGATCCGGGTCTCGGTGACCAGCGCGGCGAACTCGCCCGGGTCGAGGGAGAAGTCGGCGTCGACGCCGCCATCGGCGCGGTCCAGGGTCAGGTGCTTCTCGATCACCGTGGCGCCGAGGGCGACGGCGGCGACGGACGCTCCGATCCCCAGGGTGTGGTCGGACAGTCCGACCTGCACGTCCAGGCCGTCGCGCAGGACCGGGATGCCGCGCAGGTTCGAGACCTCGGGAGGAGCAGGGTAGGAGGCCGTGCAGGACAGCACCACCACGTCCTCGTTGCCGGTCTGCCGGGCAGCGCGCAGGGCAGCGTCGATCTCGCCCAGGGTGGCCGTGCCGGTCGAGATGATCGTCGGCAGCCCGGTCCCGGCGATGGCCCGGATCAGGGGCAGGTCGGTGATCTCGCTGGAGGCCTGCTTCATCAGGGGCACGCCGAGTCCGACGAGGAAGTCGACCGCGGTGGGATCGAAGGGAGCGCTGAACGCGATCAGCCCGAGCTCGTTCGCCAGGGAGAAGATCGGCTCGTGCCAATCCCACGGCGTGTGGGCCTCGGTGTACAGGTCGTAGAGCCGACGGTTGGGCCACAGTGGGTGATCGGCGCTGAGCCGGAAGCGTGGCGAGTCCACGTCAAGGGTGATCGTGTCGGCGGTGTAGGTCTGGATCTTCACGGCGTGCGCACCGGTCTCAGCGGCCGCCCTGACGATGTCGAGGGCGCGCTCGAGGTCGCCGTTGTGGTTGCCCGACATCTCGGCGATCACGAACGGCTCGTGGTCGGCTCCGATGCTGACCGGGCCGCGCGGTCCGGCAACGGTGATCGTGCCGGCGCTCTTCTGGCCGCTCTTCTGGGGGCTCACTGCTGGCCTCTCGTGCTCGGGGTGCGACGGTCCTCGCGTCGCAGCGTGATCGGGAAGAAGACGCGGCCGTCGGCCTTGGTCTCGGGCTCGCCCTCGGTGAAGCGGAACCTCCGGTTCATCTGCCGCACGGCGGCATTGTCCTCGTGCACCTCGGCATGAAGCACGTCCAGGCCGAGCTCGTCGAAGGCGTACGCCGTCGCATCCTTCATCACCGCGATCCAGGCCGTCATCGAGACGCCCTCGGCGGTCACGGTCTCGTTGTCGAGGAAGAAGCCCCACGAGCCCGAGCGGGGCCCGGGACCGGCGAGCTCGAGGTCGAAGAAGGTCACGATGCCCAGCGGCCGGTCCGACTGGGTGAACACCAGGACCCGCCGGGTCGGATCGTCCTTGACCCGGGACCACCACGCCAGGTGCTCGCCGGGACCGATCTCGTGCTGGGCGATGCTGACCGCACGGTTCGCCGGCTGGTTGCGCCACTCGCGCATCGGCTCGACGTCGGTGTCCGCAACGGGACGCAGCATCGGTTCACTCCTCGGCAGTCTCGGCGGGTGCGGTCGGGTAGTCCTGGTGAAGCATGCCAACGGTAGTCTCCCTGCCATGAGTTCCGTGTCCCGCGAGCAGTTGCGCGCCCTGATGGGCGAGGTCCTCGCCACCGCTGGCAAGGCCCTTCCCGACGACGACGGAGCGCTGCTCGCCGACATCGGGTTCCGCTCGCTGGACTTCAGCGAGCTGGCCCTGCGGGTCGAGGACGAGATCGACGCCGAGCTCAACTTCGAGGCCGCCGGACTGCGCCAGATCACCACGATCGCCGACGTGCTCGACCTGCTCACCGAGATCCAGGACCAGTGAACGGCGCGGCCTCGACCAACCGCCTGATCGACGTCCGCAGCGGCCGGACCACGACCTGGGCGGACCTGCCCCACGTCGAGATCCCTGCGCCGGCGGCGATCGTCGTCGACTCCTCGTTCGCCGCCCTGCCGTCGGTGAAGGCACACGCCGAGACCGGTGCCGAGTTCCTCGTGGTCGCGGCCGGCCGGATGGAGCAGTCCCTGCGCACCGAGCTGCGCAGCTCAGGGTTCGCGATCGTCGATCCCGACGGGGGCGTCGAAGCGGCCCTGTCGCCACGTCCTGCGCAGGACGGACGGCTCTGGTTGCTGACCTCGGGCTCGACCGGTCGCCCCAAGCAGATCGGCCACACCCTCGCCTCGCTCACCACCGTGTCGGGCGAGATGTCCCCGCGGACCTGGCTGTGCCCGTACTCGCCGGGCACCTACGCCTGGTGGCAGGTGGTCACGCTCGCCCTCGGGTCTGCCGGCCAGGACCTGGTCGTCGTCGACCCGTCCGACCTGGACAGCTGGGTCGCCGCGGGCATCGAGTACGGCGTGACCGCGGCATCCGGTACTCCGACGTTCTGGCGCCAGACGATGATGGCGCACAAGGACCGGCTGGCCGACGTACCGCTGCAGCAGATCAGCCTCGGCGGCGAGCCCGTCGACCAGGCCGTCCTCGACCAGCTCAGCACCTTCTTCCCCGACGCCCGCATCTCCTGGATCTACGCGTCCTCCGAGCTCGGAGCCTCGATCGTGGTGCACGACGGCCGGGCCGGGTTCCCGGTCGAGTGGCTCGACCGTGACGCTCCGGACCGCCCCCGCCTCTTCGTCGAGGGCGACGAGCTGGTGATCAGCTCGCCGCACCACGGCGCGGGCCTGGACGGGGCCGTGCGCACCGGGGATGCCGTCGTCATCGCCGACGGGCGGGTGGTGATCACCGGCAGGATCGACAGCGACGAGATCAACGTGGGCGGCGCGAAGGTCTCGGCCGGCGTCGTACGGGGCGTGCTCACCAGCCACCCCGACGTCGCCTGGGCCCACGTCCGGGGCCGGAAGTCCCCACTGGTCGGGAACCTGGTGGTTGCCGAGGTCGTCCTCACCTCGGGCGAGACGGCCGCGCCCGAGGCCGTCGAGGCGCTCAAGGTGTGGTCCGCGGACCGGCTTCCCGACTACGGCGTGCCGCGGATGATCAAGCTGCTGGAAGAGATTCCGGCGAAGGAGACGCTGAAGAGCGATGTCTGAGTCCTCACACGAGCTCACCCCGGTTCCGCCGGCAACGGTCGTCCTGATCTCGGGCGCCTCCCGCGGCCTGGGCCTGGCGATGGTCACCGACCTGCTGGGCCGCGGCCTGAAGGTGGCCGCGTTCGCGCGCACCGTCACGCCCGAGCTGGAAGCGCTCGCGGCGGCCTATCCGACGACCAGCCACGTCGGCTCGGTCGACATCACCCACGACAGCGCCTGCCAGGCGTTCGTCAAGGAGGTCGAGGCGAAGCTCGGCGTCATCGACGCGCTGGTCAACAACGCCGCGATCGGCCAGGACTCGCTGCACGTGCACACGCCGACGGACCGGATCGAGCAGATCATCGCCACCAACCTGACGGCACCGCTGGTGCTGACCCGGTTCTGGCTGCGCAGGCTGCTCGGCAAGGGCCGACGTGGTCGCCTCGTCAACATCACCTCGATCTGCGGCCAGCGCGGGTACCCGGGGCTCGTCGCCTACTCGGCGACCAAGGCCGGACTCGACGGCGCCACGCGCTCGATCGCGCGGGAGTTCTCCGGACGGGTGCTCGCGAACGCCGTCGCGCCCGGGTTCTTCGCTTCCGAGATGTCCGCGGTCCTGGGTCCGACCCAGCTCGACGCCATCCTGCGTCGGACCCCGTCGGGCCGGTTGACGACCCCCGAGGAGGTCGTCCCGGTGGTGCGGATGCTGCTGCTGGAGGAGACCAACATCAACGGCCAGGCGATCGTGATCGACGGTGCCGGCTCCATCTGAGCTCGTCGCCTGGCTGCGGATCGGGACCCCGGCCGAGCTGGCGGGCGCGGAGACCAGGTCGTACCTGGCCGACGGTCGGGCGGTCGGCTGGTACGGCGCTCCTGGTGTCGTGATCGATGCCGAGCTGAGTGACCAGGAGGTGCCGGCCGCGCTGGCGGCCCGGTACGGCACCGGGGACTTCTGGGCGCGCTGGACCCGTACCGAGTGCGCCGCGAAACGGGCCGGCGTGCCGATCGCCGTGCACCTGCGGTCGACGGGGCTGGATGCGCCGGGGGAGGCCCGGACGGTCGAGCTCGACGGAGTCACGGTCTCGGTCCTGTGACACACGCCACCCTGCTCCGGGGGTTACCGCCCGGAGCCCGAGCGACGTAGGCTTCTGGTGTCATTGAGTAGTGCGGTACCCGCGGGACTGCAACGAAAGGCGATGAGCCCACATGACCCGTATCGGGGTTGTTGGCGCCGGCCGGGTCGGCGCTGTTCTTGCTGCTGCGCTGCGCGCTGCTGGTCACGAGATCGTGTCCGCGGCCGGTGAGTCGACGGCGTCACGGACACGCGTCTCCACGCTGCTGCCCGGTGTCGGGATCGCGAAGCCGACCGATGTCGCGCGCTCCTGCGACCTGCTCCTGCTGACCGTTCCGGACGACATGCTCGAGAACGTCGTGACCACGATGGTCGGCGCCGGTGCGATCCGCGAAGGCCACTACGTCTGCCACACCTCGGGCCGCCACGGCCTGGCTGTGCTCGACATCGCCGCCTCGGTCGGCGCGCACCCGATCGCGATGCACCCGGCGATGACCTTCACCGGGACCGCTGTCGACCTCGAGCGGCTGCGCGGCTGCGTCTTCGGCACGACCGTCGGCGTGGAGGACCGAGGGGTTGCCGAGGGCCTGATCGCCGATCTCGGTGGAGTGGCCATGTGGGTGGCCGAGGACAAGCGGGCGCTGTACCACGCGGGGCTCGCGCACGGCGCGAACCACCTGGTGACCTTGGTCGCCCAAGCCATGGAGCTGCTTGCGGCCTCGGGCGCCGAGGACCCGGCCGCCACCCTGCGCCCGCTTCTTTCCGCAGCGTTGGACAACGCCCTGGTCGCCGGGGACGCGGCGCTGACCGGTCCGATCGTCCGCGGCGACGTCAACACCGTGCGCGCCCATCTGGCCGGCATCGGCGAGACCGCCCCGGCCACGATCCCTTCGTACGTCGCGATGGCCAAGGCCACTGCCGACCGGGCGGTGCTGGACGGCCGCCTGATGCCGATCCGCGCGGTCAAGATCGTCCGGCTCCTCGACGAGGCGCTGGCCCGCGTCGAAGAGCCGCACCTCACCCGCGGCCAACGGACCGAGCACCAGTGAGGTCGACCCTCGCCCGCGCCGATTCCCGCGCGGACCTGCGAAGCGCGCTCGCCGAGCGCAGCACCGGCCGCGTCGCGTTCGTGCCGACCATGGGGGCGCTGCACGACGGGCACCTCGCGCTGATCGAGCGCGCTCGCGACGAAGTCGGGCCCGAGGGCGCCGTTGTCGTCTCGATCTTCGTCAACCCGTTGCAGTTCGCGCCCGGTGAGGACCTCGACCGGTACCCGCGGACGCTGGCGGCCGACCTGGAGGCGTGCGCGGTGGCCGGCGCGGACATCGTCTTCACCCCCGGGGTCGACGAGGTCTACCCCGGTGGCGAGCCCCAGGTCACAGTGGCGCCGGGCCCGCTGGCCGAGATCCTCGAGGGCAGCTCGCGGCCGGGACACTTCGCCGGCGTGCTGACCGTGGTCGCCAAGCTCCTCGGGCTCGTCCGACCCGATGTCGCCGTGTTCGGTGAGAAGGACTACCAGCAGCTCACCCTCGTACGCCGCATGGTGGCCGACCTGTGCCTGGGCGTCGAGGTGATCGGGGCTGAGACCGTGCGCGAGCCTGACGGCCTGGCACGTTCGAGCCGGAACCGTTTCCTCGACGTCGATGAGCGTCGGCGGGCCGTTGCCCTGTCCGCGGCGCTGTTCTCGGCACGCAATGCGGCAGGTTCGGCGGCAGCGGCACTGCAGGCGGCCACCGACGTCCTCGATGACAGCGACGGTGTCGAGGTCGACTACCTCGAGCTGACTGCACCGGATCTCGGCCCGGTCCCCGAGTCCGGCGAAGCGCGCCTGCTGGTCGCAGCCCGGGTGGGCAGCACTCGCCTGATCGACAACATCGCCCTCGTGCTCACCCCGCAGTACACCGCCCTCACCACCCTCGGAGGCATGACCTGATGTTGCGCACGATGATGAAGAGCAAGATCCACCGCGCCACCGTGACCCAGGCCGACCTGCACTACGTCGGCTCGGTCACCGTGGACGAAGACCTGCTCGATGCGGCAGATCTCCTCGCCGGCGAACTGGTGCACATCGTCGACGTCACCAACGGAGCCCGGCTGGAGACCTACACGATCGCGGGGGAGCGCGGCTCCGGCATCCTCGGCATCAACGGCGCCGCAGCCCGTCTGGTGCACCCGGGTGACGTGGTGATCCTGATCGCCTACGGCCAGATGGAGACCGCGCAGGCTCGTGAGTTCCAGCCGCACGTCGTCTTCGTCGACGCCGACAACGCGATCATCGGGACCGGGTCGGACCCGGCGCAGGCGTTGCCCGGTACCGGTCTGGTCCGTGGCGATCTCGCAGACGCCAGCCGTCGCTGATCGGCGCCGGGATGCGCATCGGAGTTCCTGAACGCCTCGCCGCGGGTACGCCCGGGTGGACCCGTGAGGCCGACGTCGTCGTGGTCGGCACCGGCATCGCCGGTCTGACGGCGGCGCTCCGGTTGCGGGGCCAGGTGGGCAGGATCCTGGTGGTCACCAAGGACGTCCTCTCGGCGGGCTCGACGCAGTGGGCCCAGGGCGGTATCGCCGCCGCACTCGGGCCGGGCGACACCCCGACCGAGCACGAGATCGACACCCTGGTCGCAGGCGCTGGTGCCTGCGACCTCGCTGCGGTGCACGTCCTGGTCAACGAGGGTCCCGACGCGGTCCGCGAGCTGATCGCTCTCGGCGCCAACTTCGACCACTCCGCCGACGGTGAGCTGTCGCTGACCCGCGAGGGCGGGCACCACCGCGACCGGATCGCGCACGCCGGTGGCGACGCGACCGGCGCCGAGATCCAGCGGGCTCTCGTCGCGGCGATCGAAGCGGCGCCGGAGATCGAGGTCATCCAGCACGCCCTCGCCGTCGATCTCCAGCTCGACGCCGCCGGTGCCGTTGCCGGGATCACCCTGCACGTCATCGGCGAAGGTCAGCGAGACGGAGTCGGAGCGGTGCGCTGCCGGGCCGTCGTCCTGGCCTCGGGTGGCCTGGGACAGGTGTTCTCGCAGACCACCAACCCGGCGGTCTCGACCGGAGACGGGATGGCCCTGGCGCTGCGGGCCGGCGCCGTCCTGCGCGACCTGGAATTCGTCCAGTTCCATCCGACAGTGATGTACCTCGGTCCGGAGTCCCGGGGCCAGCAGCCATTGATCTCCGAGGCGGTCCGTGGTGAGGGCGCGTTCCTGGTCGATTTCGCGGGGAACCGGTTCATGGTCGGTCAGCACGAGCTCGCCGACCTCGCGCCCCGGGACGTGGTCGCCAAGGCGATCACCCGGCGCATGCTCGCCGAGGGCAAGCCGCACCTGTGGCTCGACGCTCGTCACCTGGGCCGCGAGTTCTGGGAGAAGCGCTTCCCGACCATCCTGGCGACTGCGCGCTCGCACGGGGTCGACCCGGTGACCGAGCTGATCCCGGTGGCACCAGCGTGCCACTACGCGTCGGGAGGCGTGGCCACCGACCTGTGGGGCCGCTCGACGGTCCCGGGCCTCTATGCCACCGGTGAGGTGGCCTGCTCGGGCGTCCACGGAGCCAACCGGTTGGCTTCGAACTCCCTGCTCGAGGGACTGGTGTTCTCCCGGCGGATCGCGCAGGTGCTGCCCGGCGAGCTGCGCGCGCAGGGCGACGCGGCGCCGGACCCACGGGTCCCCGGGGTCATCGACGCCGGGGTCCGTACCGCGATGCAGGCGGCCATGACCGATCGTGTCGGTGTGCTGCGCAGCGCTGAGGGCCTCGGGTCGGCGCTGGCGTCCCTCGACGACCTGGCCGGGACGTCCGGCGTCGAGGGAGTCCCGGCCTGGGAGACCACCAACCTGGTCTCGATCAGCACCGCGCTGGCCACGGCCGCGCTGTTGCGCGAGGAGACTCGCGGATCGCACTGGCGCGAGGACTTCGGCGGTCGCGACGATGTCGGGTTCGCGGGGCACTTCGACGTGGTGCTCAGCCACGGCGTCCCGGTGGCGACGTTCCGCCCGGCGCCGGCGACCGACGGCGTGACGGTGCCCGAATGAGCTCGATCGCCGCGACGCCGTACGAGGACCTGCCCGCAGGCCTGGTCGCCGAGTTGACCGACGCCGGACTCGACGCCCGGGCCGTGCATGCCGCGGTCGCGGCTGCCCTCGCCGAGGACCTGCCGCCGGACGGCACGGGGGTCGACGTGACCAGCGAGGCGACGTTGCCCGACGTCGAGGTGACCGGTTCCTTCGGTGCCCGTGAGGACGGGGTCGTTGCCGGCCTCGCGATCGCCGAGCTGACCTTCGTCTACGTGCTCGGCGCTGAGGTGAAGGTGACCGACCGCCTCGCCGACGGAACCCGGGTCATGGCCGGCGACGTCGTGATGCAGGTGACGGGTCCGGTCAGGGGCCTGCTGATCGCCGAGCGGACCGCCCTGAACTTCGCCTGCCACGTGTCGGGGATCGCTACCGCGACCGCCGGCTGGGTGAGCGCGCTCGAGGGAACCCGTGCCAAGGTCCTGGACACGCGCAAGACCCTGCCCGGCTTCCGTGCGCTCCAGAAGTACGCCGTGCGCTGCGGGGGCGGCGTGAACCACCGCTTCAGCCTCTCCGACATGGCGCTGGTCAAGGACAACCACGTCGTCGCCGCAGGAGGGGTGCTGCCGGCGTACCTCGCCGTGAAGGAGCGCTACCCCGGTCTGCCGGTCGAGGTCGAGGTGACCGACCTCGACCAGCTCCGGATCCTGCTCGAAGCCGGCTGCGAGCAGATCCTGCTCGACAACATGAGCACCGAGATGATGACCCAGGCCGTGACGCTGCGCGATTCTCTGGCCGGCGGGCGCGCGACGCTGGAGGCCTCCGGCGGGCTCACCGTCGACCGTGCCCGCGAGGTGGCGCTGACCGGTGTCGACTTCATCTCCGTGGGCGCGCTGACCCACTCGGTGAAGGTGTTCGACCTCGGCCTGGACCTGCCAGAAGACGGTCGTGAGTCGTGACTCTCCTCTGCGCCGACATCGGCAACTCCCACACCACCCTCGGCCTGCTCTGCGACGGCGAGGTCCGTGACCACTGGCGGGTCTCGACCCTGGAGACCCGGACGGCGGACGAGTGGTTCGTGCTGGTCGGTGGTCTGCTCTCGGACTCGGTGGCGCTGGGCCACGACGGGGTCCCGGACGGGATCGCCGTCTGTGCCACCGTGCCCTCGGCCCTGCACGAGTGGCGCGACATGCTCGCGCGCTACTTCGGCGACGTCGTCTCGGTGGTCGTCGAACCCGGGGTGCGCACCGGCGTACCGGTCCTGATGGACAACCCCCGCGAGGTCGGGGCGGACCGGGTGATCAACGCGCTGGCCGCCGCCACCTTGTACGACGGTCCGGCGATCGTCGTGGACTTCGGGACGGCGACCACCTTCGATGTGGTCAGTCCTCGCGGCGAGTACATCGGCGGCGCGATCTCGCCGGGCATCGACATCTCGCTGGAGGCGCTCGGCCGCCGCGGCGCGCAGCTGCGCAAGGTCGAGCTGCTCCGCCCCCGGACCGTGATCGCCAAGAACACCGTCGAGGCGCTGCAGTCCGGTATGGTGTTCGGCTTCGCGAGCCAGGTCGACGGGATCGTGGCCCGGATGATCGAGGAGCTCGGCGTACCGGTCGCCGAGGTGAACGTGATCGCCACCGGTGGCCTGGCCCCGGTCGTCGTCGACGAGTGCCGCTCGATCACCGATCACCAGCCCTGGCTCACCCTGCGCGGCCTCGAGCTCGTCTTCGACCGCAACCGCTGATTGGTCAGTCCCAGCGCGCCGATTGGTCAGTCCCAACACGTCGATTGGTCAGTCGCGCACCGTCGAGCGGTCGGTCGTCGTACGCCGCCGTGGCGAAGGTGACTACTCGGGCGACCGTAACTGACCAATCGGCGTTCAGTAACCTTCAGCCATGACCGACCAGCCCGATGCGCCAGCGATCGACGCTCTGCCTGGTGACGCGCACGCTGACGACGTGCCGGAGCAGATGCAGGTCCGTCTGGACAAGCGTGCCCGGCTGCTCGCCGCCGGCAAGGAGGCCTACCCGGTCACCGTCGAGCGGACCCACGCCATCAGGGACCTCCGGGCCGCGTTCGACCCGAAGCTGGAGGCCGGCGAGCTCGAGCCGGACACCTGCACCGGCGAGATCGTCGCGATCACAGGCCGGGTGATCTTCCTGCGCAACACCGGCAAGCTCTGCTTCGTGCGTTTGCGGGAGGGCGACGGCTCGGAGATCCAGGTGATGCTCTCCCTGGCCGACATCGGCGAGGAGTCTCTCGCCGAGTTCAAGGCGCTCGTCGACCTCGGCGACCTACTCGCCGTCTCCGGCGAGGTGATCACCTCGAGGCGCGGGGAGCTCTCGGTCCAGGCCACGACGTGGAGCATCGCGGCCAAGACGCTGCGCCCGCTGCCCAACGAGCACCGGCCCCTCTCCGACGAGGCCCGGATCCGGCTGCGGTACGTCGACATGATGATCCGGCCCGAGGCCCGTGACATGGTCCGCACCAAGGCCGCCGTGCTCCGCAGCCTGCGTGCCACCCTCGATGCCCGGGGCTACCTCGAGGTCGAGACGCCCATCCTCCAGCTGACCAACGGCGGTGCGGCGGCGAGACCGTTCAGGACCCACCTCAATGCGCTGGACCAGCCGATGCTGCTACGCATCGCGCTCGAGCTCGACCTGAAGCGCGCGATGATCGGCGGCGTCGACAAGGTCTACGAGATCGGCCGGACCTTCCGCAACGAGGGTCTGGACTCCACTCATGCTGCCGAGTTCTCGATGCTCGAGGCCTACCAGGCCTACGGCGACCAGTTCACGATGATGGAGCTGACCCGCGACCTCGTCCTCGGCGCGGCCCGCGAGGTGGGCCGGACCGTGGTGCCCGGACGCGACGGCTCGGAGATCGACCTCGAGGCACCGTGGCGCCAGGCCCCGATCCTCGAGCTGGTCTCGGACGCGCTCGGCGAGGAGATCACTGTGGAGACCTCGGTCGATTCCCTGCGCAAGCATGCGGCGGGTCGTGGCGTCGAGCTGCAGCAGAAATGGGGAGCGGCCGAGATCGTCGTGGAACTCTACGAACAACTCGTCGAGGATTCCCTGATCAATCCGACTTTCGTCATGGATTACCCGGCTGCGGTCAAACCGCTGGCGAAGGCGCACCGATCCAAGAATGGCCTGAATGAGGCCTGGGATCTGATCATCAATGGTGTCGAGCTCGCGCCGGCATACTCGGAGCTCAACGACCCGGTCGTCCAACGCGACCGGCTCACCGCCCAGTCGCTGCTCGCTGCGGCGGGTGATGCCGAAGCCATGGAGCTCGACGAGGTCTTCCTCAAGGCGATGGAGTACGGCATGCCGCCGGCTGGGGGCATGGGCATGGGGGTGGATCGCCTGATCATGTTGCTCACCGGCGCAGGAATCCGCGAGACGATCCTATTTCCGCTGTTGCGCCCAGAGTAGGCCGGCATTCTTCCCCGGTATCCGCGTTTGGCATTTCGGGTATTGTTTTGGAATAGGCAATCGGGTACCACGAATAGGATTTCAACATGGCGCAAAAGGTGAACATCGTTCTCGTCGACGACATCGACGGGTCCGATGCGGTCGAGACCGTCAGCTTCGGCCTCGACGGCAAGGACTACGAGATCGACCTCAACGCCAAGCACGCCAGCCAGCTGCGCGACGCGGTGGCGCCCTACCTCGGCCACGCCCGTCGTGCCGGCGGCCGCAAGCGCGGACGTACTGACGTGGGCCCGAGCCCTGCCGACATCCGCGCGTGGGCGCGCGAGAACGGTTTCGACGTCCCTGAGCGCGGCCGGGTCTCCTCGACCGTGCGTGAGGCGTACGTCGCCGCGCACTGAGGTCAGTCGACCGGCGGGTGGGACCCGCCGAACCCGGCCTCGCTGTTGATGCGGCCGTACTTCGGAACCCACACGGTGCGGTGCCCCGGCGTCCCGCCGAGGATCACCCGTCGCAGCGAGACATCGTTGCTGCGGGTCGTCTCGTAGAGGCGGTTGGCCGGGTTCGCGGTCACCCGGATCCAGTAGGTCCCGTTGGGCAGCCCGGTGATGTCGATCGACTGGCCGGCACGCTGCTGCGAGTAGGTGTCGCCCCAGCCTGAGGCGAGGACCTCGCGCACCCAGATCGAGGTGACGTCGCCGCAGGCGGTCGACAGGTCGCCGTCGCCGGGGTTCACCACGGCCCCCGGCTGAAGCAAGTCGATAGCGTCGGTCGGGGCCAGGCAGAACGCCTCCTTGCCGCTGGTGCGCAGAGTGTGCTGGCGGCGGTTGACCAGGTCGTACCGGGCGAAGTCCCTGAAGTGCCAGTGCATGTGGGTCGGGCGCGCGTCGTAGCGCATCGTCCCGACAGGGCGCGAGGCCACCTGTCGGGTACCCCGGTAGAAGAACTGGTACGCCGTCATGACCGGCGTACTGCCGCGCCGGAAACCCTCGGCGACCAGGGGGCCGGGACCGCCGTTGTAGACCGTGGCTGCGAAGTCGAGCAGGTCGCGCCCGTTCTCGTTGTGGGTGGCGATCTGCCAGGCAGGCAGAGCGATGAGATCCGGGTACAGGCCCCGTTCCAGGCGGCCGGAGCTGCCGGTGACCGGCGCGGACTTCCGGTCCGCGGAGCTCGCGGTCGCCGGTCCGGGGCTGGTCGCCGCCGGAACCGGTCCCGGCGGGTTGACCGGGTCGGTGACGTGCTTGACCGTGACGTGGAACCGCAGCCTTCGCTGACCGGCCGGAATGCCGAACGCCTCGGCCAGGCCCGTGCGCAGCGTGAGCTCGAAGACCACGTGACTGCCGACGTTCAGGGGAGGCGGGTTGATCCCGTACTGGAGCAGCTGGCGCGACCAGCCGCTGTCGATGCCCCAGCGCTCGCCGCGGGTGAAGGGGTTGGTCGTGCACCCGAAGACGAAGTGGGTGGTGGTCGCCGCCTGCGGGCTCAGCCGGCTCTCGGTGCCGTCGTTCGGGCACCATGACGAGCGCGACCGGGAGATCAGCACTCCGGTCGGGGTGAGCCAGGCCAGGGTGAAGGCGTTCTTCAGGCCGCTCCAGCCGGCCAGGGCCGAGGTCCTCAGCGTGCGGGTACGGTTCCCGATCCGGACCGTCCCGGTGATCGGCTGGTGGGCGTTTCGCCGCCTGACGTCGATCTCGAACTGGTGCAGGGGCGACTCCAGGTACGCCGCGGGGTTGAATTCGACCCACTCGTCGGGCCCGGAGTTGTGGATTGTCATGACGACATCGTGATCGGGACTGAACAGGCGCACTCCGGGCGTCTCCGGCTGCGAGGCCGCCGTGGCCACCATGGTGCTCAGGGACAGTGCGCCTGCGGCGGCTGCTGCGGGGACGATCCTGCGGAATTTGCGTGTCACCACGGTGACCTCTCTGGGACCTGTGGCCGGGGCCCCGGCGGCCCTGACGGGTTCTTCGACGCCGTTCCTGCCGAGTTGGTTGCACGCCGATGAACAGGTCAGCACCGGATCTCCTCGCTGAGGCGAGATGCCCATGTTCGCTGTTAGCGAAGACGGGCTTTCGGTGGAACACGTAGGGTGGAAGGAGGGTTTGAGAGGCGTGCGGGTCGCACGTTGATCAGCCCGCGTAGTCAAGGAGCGATGCCCATGTTCGAACGGTTCACTGACCGTGCCCGTCGTGTTGTCGTGCTGGCCCAGGAAGAGGCCCGCATGCTCTCGCACAACTACATCGGTACCGAGCACATCCTGCTTGGGCTGATCCACGAAGGTGACGGCATTGCGGCCAAGGCTCTGGAGAGCCTCGGCATCTCGCTCGAAGGCGTCCGCGCCCAGGTCGAAGAGATCATCGGCCAGGGCCAGCAGGCGCCGAGCGGCCACATTCCCTTCACCCCCCGAGCCAAGAAGGTCCTCGAGCTGTCCCTGCGCGAGGCCCTCCAGCTCGGCCACAACTACATCGGGACCGAGCACATCCTGCTCGGCCTCATCCGCGAGGGCGAGGGCGTCGCCGCCCAGGTCCTGCAGAAGCTGGGCGCGGACCTGAACCGCGTGAGCCAGCAGGTCATCCAGCTGCTCTCGGGCTACCAGGGCAAGGAGGCCCAGACCGCAGGGACCGCTCCCGAGGCCGCGCCGTCGAGCTCGCTGGTCCTCGACCAGTTCGGCCGCAACTACACGCAGGC
>NZ_JAOPXI010000070.1 GCF_025965215.1 Marmoricola sp. | reverse complement strand
GGACCTCTCCGCGACCGGCAACGTGTTCGGACTCGACGAGAGCGCGGCACCGACTCCTGCCGACCTGCGCGACCGGCTGACCGAGGAGCCGTTCCAGTCCGGGGTGCGCGACACCGGCGGGAAGGTGACCCTGGCGATCTACGACTGCCCCAAGCCGGTGATCGCCGCGATCAACGGACCGGCAGTGGGCATCGGCGCGACGATGACGCTGGCGATGGACCTCCGGCTCGCCTCCTCGAAGGCGCGCATCGGCTTCGTCTTCGGCAAGCTCGGCATCGTCCCCGAGGCGGCCTCGACCTGGTTCCTGCCGCGCATCGTCGGCATCCAGCAGGCACTCGAATGGGTCTACTCCGCCGAGATCCTCACCGCCGAGCAGGCGCTGGCCGGAAGGCTGCTGCGATCGGTGCACGAGCCCGAGGACCTGCTGGAGGCGGCGTACGAACTGGCGCGGAGCTTCGTCGTCGGCAGGTCCCCGGTCGCGCTCGCCCTGGCCAAGCAGATGCTCTACCGGAACTCCTCACTGGAGCACCCGCTCGAGGCGCACCGGGCCGACAGCCTGGCGATGTGGCACTCGTCGATCGGTGACGGCAAGGAGGGCGTGGCGGCGTTCCTCGAGAAGCGCGAGCCGGTCTTCACCGGCAAGGCGAGCGAGACCCCGACCATCTACTGAGCGCGCTTCGCCCACGGATCTGAGCGGACTCACAGCGTCCGGGCGAACAGCTCCTGCAGCTCCGCGAACTGGCGCTCGGCCCCGGTGCGGTCGTACATCGAGGTGTCCGACATGACGTACCCGTGCGGCGATCCCGGGAAGATCTCGTTGGTGTGCTCAAGTCCTGCGGCCGTCAACGCCTCGCCCAGAGCGGCCACTGCCTCCGGTGACATCGAGCCGTCGTTGTCGGCATGGCCGAAGACGAAGGCCGCCCGGGCACGCTGCAGGCCCAGGTGCGGACTGTCCTCGGCATCGGTGACGATGTTGCCACCGTGGAAGCCGCCGACCGCGGCCACATGCTCGGGATCGATCGCAGCAGCCCGTACGGCGAGCCGGGCACCCAGGCAGTAGCCGGTGACGCCCAGCGAACCCTGACGCACTCCCGCCAGCCCGAGCAGGGCCGAGAGGTACGCGGCAATGTCGCGCTCGGCGTTCTCCGTGGTCAGGGCGCCCATCCGCGGACCGACGGTCGCGAAGAAGGCATCGCGTTCGCCCGGCTGGGTGAGGTCGCCCGTTGGGGCGAGCTCGGCCGCCGTGCCGCTGCGGTAGAAGAGGTTGGGCGCCAGCACGACGTACCCCCACGAGGCGATTCGGTCGGCGATGCGCTCGATCTCGGGCCGCAGGCCGATCGCGTCGATCAGGAGCAGCACCCCCGGATGGTCACCATCCTGGGCCGGCCTGCTCAACCACGCTTCTGCGTTTCCGTCCGGGGCAGCAATCTCGATCATCGTCACGAGCGTCAGGCTAACCAGGGCCGGCAAACGTGTATCAACCGCGTGGCCGCTGTCTCTGAACCAGCGTGAGCCACCAGGACCCGAATCCCCCGCCGAGCGAGATGAGTCTCGACGACGAGCTCGCCGAGCTCGTCGCCGAAGCACTGGCCGAGGAGCAGGGCGTCTTCACCGACCTCTCCGATCGCTCGTTCGGCGGTGTCCGCAGCATCGCCGCCGTGGGCGCGGCCCAGGAGATCGGGACCTGGGCGCTGGAGTACCTCGGGCCCGGGTTCCACGTCCAGCTCAGGATCGCGCGTCGCAACCGGCAGGCACGCGTGGACGGCTGGATGTCGCCTGCCCGGCCGATGAAGGTCCTGCTCTCCTCCCTGCTGCGCCACCCGGTGATCCTCGAAGCCGAGGTCGGTGAGTCCGGCCGCTTCGAGTTCCCGATCGCTCCGTCCGGCGCCTGCCGGATGAGCTTCCTGACCGACTCCCACGGCCGCCCCCCGGCGACCCCGCCGTTCTGGATCTGATCCGACCGGTCCGCATGGGGATACCGGGGAATGGTGCGGACACGCACGTTCCGTGGCGTTCGGGACAAACTGGCCAATGCTGGTGGCGCACCGCTCGCCTCCACTAGATTTCAGCTGGCTGTATCAGGAGCAGGAATCCGCGCCTCTACAGGGATGTGATCAACGTTTCCGAAGTGCCTGGAACCCAGGATGCCGAGCCCGGCGCTCGGTGGTCCGCGTCCGCGGCTGCGTTCGTGGCGTGGCGCGACGGCGATCAGGCGGCGCTCGAGGAACTCGTCCGGCTGCTCAGCCCGACGCTGTGGCAGGTCGCCCGTGCAGCGGGCCTCGACCGCTCGCACGCCGAGGACGTCGTCCAGACGACCTGGCTGGCTCTGGTGGATCACGCGGACTCGATCGCCCACCCGATGGCGGTGGCCGGCTGGCTGTGCACCAGCGCCCGCCGGGAGAGCTGGCGCGTGAGCAAGCGCGTACGCCGCGAGCGACCTACCGATGACGACGTCCTGCACCCGACGCTGCCCGACGCCGAGGGCCCCGAGGCCGAAGTGGTCCTGGCCGACGACCACATGCGCCTGCGGCTGTGCCTGGATCGACTCACCGAGCGCTGCCAGACACTGCTGCGGATGCTTGCTGCCGGACCGCGGCCCGAGTACGCCGAAGTCTCGGCCGCACTCGGCATGGCCGTCGGAAGCATCGGCCCCACGCGCGCCCGCTGCCTGGACAAGCTCCGCCGTGAACTGATCTCGGAAGGAAGCCTCTGATGGCCGATCCTCTGGACCCGATCTCGGACGACCAGATCCTCGATGCCGTCGCCGGGCTCTGGGAAGCACTCGACCCGCCCCCGGACGACCTCGCCGAAGGTGTCCTGGCCCGCCTGGACGCCAACGACCTCGACGCCGAGCTGCTGACCTTGGTCGAGTTCGACAAGGAGCTCGCCGGGGTCCGGTCCACCACGATGCTGCGCGCGCCGAACGAGATCGGCACGTGGTCGCTGGAGTACCTCGGCCCCGGCTTCCGCGTCCAGGTGCGCATCTCCCGCAGCCAGCGTGAGGCTCGCCTCGACGGCTGGGTCGTCCCCGCCCAGCCGATGACGGTCTACCTCACCTCGATGGGCAGCAAGAGCAGCACCATCGAAACGCAGGTCGGCGACTCGGGTCGCTTCGAGTTCCCGGTGACGCCCACCGGCGCTTGCCGACTCACCTTCGTCTCGGATCCCACCAGCACCCGTCCTCTCGTCACCCCTCCCTTCTGGATCTGAGGTTCCGCCATGCCCGAGTTGTCGCCCACCTGGATTCGAAAGCTCATCCCGTCGCAGCGTGGACCGCGCTTTGACCGTGTGCGCACGGTCTGGGCCCCGAAACCCACGCTGCCGATCCGGTACCTGGATCCCACGACCGCCCTCGACCTGAATGGCGACCGCCCGGAACCGACCTGGTACGTCGCCAACCGGTTGCTGATCTCGCGGTCGGGAGACGTCGGGGCGCAGGTCGAGATCCTCGAAAAGGCTGCCCAGGGAACCGGTGCGCACATCGAAAGGGCAAGTCTCGACGTGAGCGTCGCCCGGCATCGCGCGAGCCATGGCGTGGCGCGGCTCACCATCGTGGCATCCGGCGAACGGGCCACATCCGCGCCTGACGCATGGGCAGTCCTGCAGCAAGCGCGTTCGCAGGCTGGTGCTGATGCGCTTGCGGGCGTCGGACTCGACCACCTCCTCACCTTCGGCACCACGACCCAGAACCCGTTCATCACCGGTAACCCGCTGACGGCCGGACATCCATTGACTGCCGGGCATCCCTTGACCGCAGGGCATCCCCTGACCGCAGGGCACCCCTTGACCGCGGGACACCCGCTCACCGCCGGCCACCCGAGCGGCGACGCCGACGACGAGCTCATCGCCGCCTATGCCTACCCCGGCACCGGCGGCCGCCAGCCAGTGGCGTACATCGGAGCGCCACCGCAGCGCACCGACGATCGCTCGTACCAGGGTCGACGACCGGTCGTCGCGATTCTCGACACCGGTTGCGGGCACCACCCGTGGCTGGACGGCATCGTCCGGACCGATGTCGCGATCGACGGCCACCCGATCGGGTACACCGACCCGGCGACGGACCCGGAAGCCGACCCCGACCAGCAGGGCTACCTCGACGGGATGATCGATGACGACTCCGGACACGGCACCTTCATCTCCGGGATCATCCGACAGGCCTGTCCCGACGCAGACATCATCGCCTGGCGGATCATGCCGTCGGGCGGCCTGATCACCGAGAGCGACCTCGTCGACGCCCTGACCGACATCGCCGAACTGGCTCGCCGGCATCGCGACGGGGAGCCGGACGGCCAACCGATCGACGTGCTGAGCCTGTCGCTGGGCTACTACCACGAGCTGCCGAAGGACCCGGCGTTCGACAAGCTGATCTACCCCAGCCTCGAGCTGCTCGGCGAATGCGGCGTCGCCGTGGTGAGTTCTGCCGGCAACGACGCCACTCTGCGCCCGAACTACCCGGCTGCCTTCGCTCCGTGGTCCGACGGCACCGGCGGCAAGCCGATCGACCCTGACGCCGTGCCGATCGTCTCCGTCGGTGCGCTGAACCCGAACGGTACCGACGCGCTCTTCAGCAACACCGGCGTCTGGGTCCGCGCGTGGGCTCCGGGTGCCTCCGTGGTCAGCACCTTGCCGACGTTCCAGGGCGGACTCGAGCCCGAGGCACGCGTCGAGCTCGACGGCCGCATCCGTGAAGCCGAGGACCCCGACGACTACGCCTCCGGATTCGCCCTGTGGAGCGGAACATCGTTCAGCGCTCCCTTGATGGCGGGCTGGCTCGCAGCCGCGCTCGGTCCGATCGACGAGAAGACCGATGATCGAAAGTCGGCGGTCGACCGCGTCTGGGCTGCGCTCGCCAAGGGCACTGATCTCACCCGCTGATGAAATCGTGAGCCGGCGTGAACCAGGCTGAGGAGCTTCACCGCCAAGCTGTCGAGGCCGGCAACGCGAACAACTACGCAGCCGCGCTCGAACTCATAGATCGCGCCCGCACCTTGACCACCGACCCTGACCTCATCGACCGCCTGGACGTGACGGCCGCCTACGGGTCCGCCGAGGTCGGACGCCACGCCGCTGCCGTCGCACTGTGCGAGCGAGTGCTGGGGCGTGACGGTGTCTCGCCACTCGCGGCGGGACTGGCGTCCTCCCAACTCGCCCTGCTTCACATGCGCAACGGCGAGATGGACCGCGCATCGGAGCAGTTCGCCGAAGCGGTCCAGCGCCTGCGTGGCATGCCGGAGCACCTCGGTATCACCTATTTGAACCGCGGAAACCTCTTCCTTCACCAAGGAGACCCGCTTGCGGCGGCAGCGGACTTCATCGCGGCCGCTCAGGAGTTCGAGTCAGCGGCCGACGGAATTCAGCGCGCGAAGGCAATCCACAACCTGGGCTATGCCCACCTGCTGCGGGGCGACCTGGTGGCGGCGATGCGACACATGCAGGAGGTCAGCGAGACCCTGGGGCAGCAGTCCACCGTCACCCGTGCAGCGATCGAGCAGGATCGCGCCGAGGTTCTGCTGGCTGCTGGGCGCTCGAGTGAATCAGTGGTCGCCCTGGAGAATGCCGCAGAAGCCTATGGCCACGAAGGGCTGCGTCGGTTCCAGGCCGAGTGCGAGTTCGTGCTCGCCAAGACGCTGCTGATCGAAGACCCAGGACGCGCAAGAACCTACGCAAACACCGCGGCGCGACGATTCCGAGATCACGGGAGTCAGGCCTGGGCCTCGCGCGCCAGCGCCGTCGGAGCCACGGCGGAGATTCAGGCCGGTTCGCTGTCTCGGGCGCTTCTGCGCAAGTGCGATGAGCTGGTCGCGCACTTGCGGGCATCCGGGTACAAGGCGGATGCCGACCGGCTGGGGCTACATGCATGTCGGCTGTGCGTGCGACGCGGCGACCTGGCCGAGGCTGCCGTTCGGCTGGCAAAGATACGTTCGACGCAGGACTCGCCGGTGACCACCCGCCTGCTCGCCCGCGAGATCCGAGCCGAGCTCGCAGCAGCCCAGGGGCACCCCGGCCGGACCCGGATGTACGCGAGTCGGGGCCTCGCCGAGCTCCACGGGTGGCAGTCCACGTTCGGAAGCCTCGACCTGCAGACCTCTGCGGTCGGCCACGGCGAGCATCTCGCCAGACTGGGTCTGCGCGCCGCGATGGCCGACGGCAGTCCGGCGGTCGTGTTCGAGTGGTCCGAGCGCGCTCGCGCGTTGGCGTCACGGGTCACCGCCCTGCGACCTCCGCCTGACCCAGCCCTGGCGGCGGACCTGACCGCCCTGCGGGTGGCAGATCCGGCCGACCTCGCGACCAGGCGGGTGCTTCGCGAACGGATCAGGTCGCACAGCTGGTTCGCGGCCCAGGGCACTGTCGGCGAACCGGCCGACCTCAAGACACTCCACCGTCGCCTGGCGGTCGACGACTCCGCCCTCGTGGCGCACATCGTGCTCGACGACACCCTGACCGCGCTCGCAGTCACCGCGACCGAGGCGGTTGTCATCCCGCTCGGCGCGGCGGCACCGATCAGGGCGATCATCGACCGCGTCGCTGCCGACCTGGACTTCGCGGCGCAGAACCGGGACGGCGCGATGGCGTCAGCGATCCGCACCTCCTTGCGTGCCGACCTCGCCAGGGTCGCTGACGTCCTCGTCCGCCCCGTCCTGGCCACCGTCGGCTACCGACGGCTCGTGCTGACGCCCTCGGCGCTCCTGTCCGGCACTCCGTGGACCGAGCTGCCCGGCCTGATCGGACGCGCTGTGACGGTCCCGACGTCTGCGTCCCAGTGGCTCAACCAGGCCGAACGCCCGATCGCCGCCGTCCGCGAGGTCGGCCTGCTCGCCGGTCCCAGGCTGACGAGAGCAACCGAAGAGATCCAGCGGGCCGGCGAATCCTGGCCCCGCGCGCATGTTCTTTCCGGCCGGGACGCAGATTCCGCGAGGGCCGGTTGGTTGGCTGCCCGAGCCGACCTGTTGCACATCGCGGGCCACGGAAGCCACGTCGGCGACAACCCTCTGTTCTCCGCCGTCGAACTTGCCGACGGTCCGTGGTTCGGCCACGACATCGACCTGCTCCCGCGTACCCCGGAGGTCGTCGTGCTCTCGGCGTGTGAGCTCGGGCGCTCCTCGACGTCGGGCGAAGAAGCCGTCGGCATGAGTGCGGTGTGGTTGCACGCCGGTGCGCGCACCGTCGTGTCGTCGCTCGCCCTGATTGCCGACGACCTGGCCTGCGAGGTGTTCGCGTCCTGGCACCGCCTCGTCTCCACCGGCGTCGCGCCGGCCGACGCCCTGGCCCAGGTCAGCGCCGCAACCGACGACGTCGTGCCGTTGCTGTGCTTCGGCGCCGGCTGGTGAGATTCACCGCTCGGTGTGTATCAGCGGGAGCTGACGCGCCTCTTCACCGCTGCAGGATGGATTCACCCGGGACGGCGGTTGGGGGTTTCGACCTCGGTCCCGCGTGAACGACTCCTGACGGCGAGGCGGGTCGGACACCCAGATGTCGGGCCCGTCTCGTCCGCCACGCCTGCCTGTCGAGGCCTTTAGATCATCGACTGGACGCCGGCGAGTAACTGACGTGCCATCACAATGCGCTGGACCTGGTTCGTGCCCTCGTAGATCTGGGTGATCTTGGCGTCGCGCATCATCCGCTCGACCGGGTAGTCGCGGGTGTAGCCGTAGCCACCGAGGACCTGGACGGCGTTGGTTGTGACCTCCATCGCGACGTCGGAGGCAAAGCACTTCGCGGCCGCGCCGAAGAACGTCAGATCGGTGTCACCACGCTCCGAGCGACCGGCCGCGGCGTAGGTGAGCTGGCGCGCTGCCTCGACCTTCATGCCCATGTCGGCGAGCAGGAACTGCATGCCCTGGAAGTCGGCGATCGACTTGCCGAACTGCTGACGCTCGATGGCGTACTCCAGGGCGTAGTCGAGCGCGCCCTGGGCCACACCGACAGCCTGGGCAGCGATCGTCACCCGGGTGTGGTCCAAGGTGCGCATCGCCGTCTCGAAGCCAGTGCCCTCGTCGCCGATGATCCGGTGCGCCGGGATCCGGACGTTGTCGAGGTAGACCTCCTTCGTCGGAGAGCCCTTGATGCCGAGCTTCTTCTCCGGGGCACCGAAGGACACCCCTTCGTCGGACTTCTCCACGACGAAGGCGGAGATGCCACGGGTCCGGGAGTCGGAGTCGGTCACCGCCATCACGGTGTAGTACTCGGACTCACCGGCATTGGTGATCCACCGCTTGACGCCGTTGAGCACGTAGCTATCACCGTCGCGCACCGCGCGCGTCGTCATCCCACCCGCGTCCGAGCCCGCATCGGGCTCGGAGAGGCAGTAGGAGAAGCCGCCTTCGCCGGCAGCCAGCTTGGTGAGGTACGTCGACTTGAGCTCCTCCGAACCCGAGATCTGCACCGGGAGCGAGCCGAGCTTGTTGACCGCGGGGATCAGGCTGGAGGACACGCAGACCCGCGCGATCTCCTCGATCACCAGCACGGTCGCCAGCGCATCAGCCCCCGCGCCGCCGTACTGCTCGGGCACGTGCGGGGCGTGGAAGTCGGAGGCCAGCAGCGCCTCGGCCGCCTCCTTCGGGTAGCGCGCATCCTCGTCGACGGCAGCGGCGAACGGGGCGATCTTCGCCTCGGCGATGTCCCGGACCACCTTGCGGATCTCGCGGTGTTCCTCGGACAGGCCGTACAGCGGGAAGTCGGAATCCATGGGTCCCATACTAAATCTCAGGTGAATGCTCGTTAACCGCTGCGGTGGTGATCTCTGTCTCGGGAACAGGCGTCCCGCCACGCGCGTTATGTCCACTGTGAGCAGCAGCTGGCAGGACCGGGCGACCGTCGAGGAGATGCTCGACGAGGCGAAGACGTGGGCGATCGTGGGACTGTCCGGTGACCCGGGCAGGACGGCGTACCAGGTCGCCGCGGCGCTCCAAGAGGCCGGCAAGCGGATCGTTCCGATCCATCCGACCGCCCCGACCGTCCTGGGCGAGCAGGGCTACCCGACGTTGGCGGACGTCCCGTTCCCGATCGATGTCGTCGACGTGTTCCGTCGTTCGCAGGCCGCCGGTCAGTTCGCCGACGAAGCAGTCGCGATCGGCGCCGGCGGGGTCTGGTTCCAGCTCGGCGTCATCGACGAGGACGCGTTCGAGCGCACCCGCGCTGCGGGCGTACCGATGGTGATGGACACCTGCCCGTTGATCGAATGGCGCCGGCGCTAGAAGCCGAGCTTGCGCGGGGCCGTCGCCGCCTGGTCGCGCACGACCTTGCCCTTGTCGTGGGCGGTCGTCCGCAGGGTCTCCTGGAACTCGACCATCTTCTGCTGCAGCACCCGATCACCCGCCGCCAGGATCCGTACGGCGAGCAGCCCGGCGTTGCGCGCGTTGCCGACGGCGACCGTGGCGACCGGCACCCCGGCCGGCATCTGCACGATCGAGAGCAGCGAGTCCATGCCGTCGAGGTACTTCAGTGGCACCGGGACGCCGATCACCGGCAGCGGCGTGACCGCGGCGAGCATGCCGGGCAGGTGCGCGGCTCCCCCGGCTCCGGCGATGATCACCTTGAGCCCCCGACCGGCGGCCTCGCGACCGTAGGCGAGCATCTCGTCCGGCATCCGGTGCGCGGACACGACGTCGGCCTCCAGCGCGACGTCGAACTCGGCCAACGCCTCGGCAGCCGCCTTCATCACCGGCCAGTCGGAGTCGGAGCCCATCACGATGCCGACAACGGGGCCAACGGTCGCGTCGCTCATTCGCTCTCTTCTCCTAGGTCGCCTGCGAACCATGCTGCCGCATGACGGGCACGTTCCAGGCAGTCGTCCAGATCGTCGCCGTAGGCGTTGACGTGACCGACCTTGCGTCCCGGACGCATCGACTTGCCGTACAGGTGCACGCGCAGCCGCGGGTCACGGGCCAGCGCATGGGGGTACCCGTCGTACAGGCGCGCGGTGGGCCCCGAGGAACCGAGGATGTTGACCATGACGGTCCACGGCGTGCGAGCGTCCGGCGCGCCGAGCGGGAGATCCAGGACGGCCCGCAGGTGGTTCTCGAACTGCGAGGTCACCGCGCCGTCCTGGGTCCAGTGGCCGGTGTTGTGCGGTCGCATCGCGAGCTCGTTGACCAGCACGCGACCATCGGTCGTCTCGAACAGCTCGACGGCCAGCACCCCGATGACGTCGAGTTCGCCGGCGATCCGCATCGCGATCTGCTGTGCCTGCACGGCCAGGTCGGCATCCAGGTCGGGGGCCGGCGCGATCACCTCGCGGCAGACGCCGTCGCGCTGCTCACTGGCCACGACCGGCCACGCGGCGACCTGGCCCGACGGCGAGCGAGCCACCAGGGCCGAGAGCTCGCGGCGGAAGTCGACGAGCTCCTCGGCCAGGATCTCGACCCCGGCGGTGGCGGCGGCCGCGAACGCGTCGGCGCACTCGGCCTCGGACCGGACGAACCACACTCCCTTGCCGTCGTACCCGCCGCGGGTCGTCTTGAGCACGCACGGCAACCCGAAGGCGACCGCCTCCGCAGCGTCGGCCACGACCGCGTTGCGCGGGCACGGGACGCCCAGCTCGCCCAGGGCTCGTCGCATCACGCCCTTGTCCTGCGCGTGCACCAGGGCTTCCGGGCCCGGCCGTACGGCGATCCCGTCGGACTCGAGCGCGTGCAGGTGGGCGCTCGGCACGTGCTCGTGGTCGAAGGTGACCACGGTGCAACCCTTCGTGATCCGGCGCAGGTCGGCCAGATCCGTGTAGTCGCCGACCTCGTAGTCGACGATCACCTGGGCTGCGGAGACCCCTTCGGCCTCGGCGAGCAGCCGGAGCGGGATCCCCATCGCTGCGGCCGGTTCGGCCATCATCCGGGCCAGCTGCCCCCCGCCGATGACGGCGATCGTGGGCGCAAGGTCCTCAGGCACACGTCGACCCTATCGGGGACCGTGGCGCTGGCCTACCTGGGTCGGACGCGCCGGACGGTGACCGGTTCGATGTCGCCGAAGCCCCGAATCGGTCGGGCCGGCAAGGGTCGGGTCTCGAACTCCGCAGGCGAGAGGAGCTCGGCAGTGCGCTCATCGATGATCACGCGGTTGCGCCGGGCCACCGCGGTGAACCGTGCGGCCAGGTTGACCGGCGGGCCGTAGACGTCGCCCATCCGTAACACGATCGGCCCTGTCGCGAGCCCGATCCGTACGTCGGGAAGCCGCTCGTCGCCGCCGATGACGCGGATGATGTCCAGCGCGATGTCGATCGCCTGGGCGGGATCCGACTCCAGGAACAGCACCGAGTCGCCGAGCGTCTTGATCACCCGTCCGTTGTGCTCGGAGATGACGTCCGAGCACCGCGTCTCGAAGACCTCCACCAGGTCGCCGATCTCATGTTCGTCGAGCTCGTTGCTCAGCGCCGTGAACGACACCAGGTCGGCGAACCCGACGGTGGCCTGCGGGACGTGCAGGTCCTCCTCGTTCGCGCCGAGCATCTCGATCCGGCTGACAGCGGCCGCCAGGTGCCGACGCCAGGCGTAGACCAGGAGCCCGTCGAAGTGCGGCGCCAGCGCGTCGATCAGGTCGAGAGCCGAGTGCATCGCGTGCGGCTCGTGGGGAGATGCGGTCGCGAATTCGTCGATCGCGGTCGAGAGCGTGGCCACCTCCCAGTCGGCGAGCCGCGCAACCGTGTGCCCGACCGCGCGGATCACCCGCAGCATCGTCTCCATGTCGATGCCGGCGTCCTTGGCCGCACGGTCGACCAGGGCGAGCGCGTCGACGTCGGCGTGGGTGAAGGCCGGTTGGTTCGCGGTGTCCGGGAAGCCGAGCGCGCGCCACAGCCGCCGTGCATCGCCCAGCGAGACGCCGCTGGCCGTCGCCACCTCGCTGCCGCGCAGGCTCGGGACCTCGCCGAGGATGGCCCGTTCGAGATCAGCGACGGTGGGCGGTTCGGTCCGCGCTCCGCGTTCGGGCTCAGGCTCCTGCATCGCGTTGGGAGTCCTGGAACAGGAGCTCCGAGAGGATCCTCTGCTTCTCCTCGACGCCAGGGACGTCGGGCAGCCGCACGCCGAGTTCGCTCGCGTCCTTGATGATCAGCGTGCCGCACCCGAGGATCCGGTCGAGGATCCCCTTCTCGTAGGACACGTCGCTGATCCTGGAGAGCTGGATGTCGTGGCCGGTGCGAGACAGCACGCCCTGGTGGGTGGTCAGGCGACGGTCGGTCACCGTGTAGGTCGCGGTCAGCCAGTTCAGGAACGGCCGCACGCAGAACCAGAGGATCAGCACGCCGGCGACGACCGCGATAGCGATGTAGAAGGCGTTCTTGTGCTTGGTGTCGCTGCTCGGCACGCTGGCGAGGTAGCCGGAGACCCCGGCCACGACGAGGAGGATGAGCGCAGGCAGGACAAGGGCCTTGATGTGGGTCCGCGTGCTGAAGACCACCCGTTCGCCCGGGTTGAGGAGCTTCTTGTTGATCACCACGCCTCGGATCATGTCACGCCGGGCGCACGTGCACGACGTCTCCGGCGCCGATTGTGGATTCGCCCACGACCAGTCGGCCGTGCCGGTCGATCCCGCTCGCCGTACCGACCAGCAGCTGCCCGTCGGGCAGGTGCACCTCGACCTCGCGCCCGATCGTGTCGCACTCGGACCGGTACCGCTCGAGCACGGCGCTCGGTTCCCTGCGCAGCGCCGTCAGGATCGCCCCGAGCGCCGGCACGACGGCCGCGAAGACCGCGGTCCGGTCGACCTCGGCCCCGGCGATCCGCAGCGACGTGGCTGTCGGCACCGGCAGGTGCTCGACGTCCAGCCCGACGTTGATCCCGATACCGATGATGGCCAGGGGCCGATCGCCCTGCACCCGTTCGAGCAGGATCCCGGCGACCTTGCCCCCCTCGATGAGCACGTCGTTGGGCCACTTGACGGCGACCGGCACCCCTGCCGCGGTACGCAGCCCGTCGGCCACGGCCAGCGCGACCGCGAGTGGCAGCAGCGGCCAGTCGTGGTCGGCCAGTCCCGGGTCGACCACGGCGCTGAACGTGAGCGCGGTCCCGGGCGGGGTCTCCCAGGTCCGGTCGAGGCGTCCACGTCCGGCGGTCTGGTGATCGGCGACGACCAGCGAGTCCGCGACAGGATTGAGGGCGGCGAGCTCGTTGGTCGAGGTCGCCTCGGGATGCAGGCTCACCGACCAGCCAGGTCCGGCCGCTGCGTCGAGCGCGTCGGGTTCGAGGGGTGACCAGTCGGATTCAGGTGTCGGCACAGGCACTAGATTGGCCCACGTTCCACCCCGTGGCCAGCAGACGGCCGGCCTGAGAAGGAGTCCCAGCGTGAGCGCACATCCCGGTGAGGGCACCGACGTGCCCGCTGACATCGACATCCACACCACGGCGGGCAAGCTCGCCGACCTGGAGCGTCGCATCGACGAGGCCGTGCACGCAGGTTCCGAGAAGGCCATCGAGAAGCAGCACGCCAAGGGCAAGAAGACTGCCCGCGAGCGCATCGAGACGCTGTTCGACGAGGGCTCCTTCGTCGAGCTCGATGAGCTCGCCCGGCACCGCTCGGTCGCCTTCGGCCTGGAGAAGAACCGACCGTACGGCGACGGTGTGATCACCGGTTTCGGCACGATCGACGGACGCCAGGCCTGCGTGTTCTCCCAGGACTTCAGCATCTTCGGCGGATCGCTCGGCGAGGTGTACGGCGAGAAGATCACCAAGGTGATGGATCTGGCCATGAAGATGGGCTGTCCCATCATCGGGATCAACGAGGGCGCCGGTGCGCGCATCCAGGAAGGCGTCGTCAGCCTCGGCCTGTACGGCGAGATCTTCCGCCGCAACGTGCACGCCTCCGGCGTCATCCCGCAGATCAGCCTGATCATGGGCTCGTGCGCCGGGGGCCACGTCTACTCCCCCGCCGTCACCGACTTCACCATCATGGTCGACGGCACCTCCCACATGTTCCTCACCGGACCGGACGTGATCAAGACCGTCACCGGCGAGGACGTCACGATGGAGGACCTCGGCGGCGCCCGGACCCACAACACGAAGTCCGGCAACGCCCACTACATGGGCACCGACGAGGACGACGCGATCGAGTACGTCAAGGCGCTGCTGTCCTACCTGCCGCAGAACAACCTCGACCCGGCGCCGTCGTTCGAGGAGGTGGCCGACCTGGAGGTCAGCGACCTCGACCGATCGCTGGACACGGTCATCCCGGACTCCCCGAACCAGCCCTACGACATGCACACCGTCATCGAGGCTGTCCTGGACGACGAGGAGTTCCTCGAGGTGATGCCGCTGTTCGCACCGAACATCCTGATCGGCTACGGCCGGATCGAGGGCAAGTCGGTCGGCGTGGTCGCGAACCAGCCGATGCAGTTCGCGGGCTGCCTGGACATCAACGCCTCCGAGAAGGCGGCGCGGTTCGTGCGCACCTGCGACGCGTTCAACATCCCGGTGATCACCTTCGTCGACGTCCCCGGCTTCCTGCCCGGCACCGACCAGGAGTGGAACGGCATCATCCGCCGCGGCGCAAAGCTCATCTACGCCTATGCCGAGGCCACCGTGCCGCTGATCACCCTGATCACGCGCAAGGCCTACGGCGGCGCGTACGACGTGATGGCCTCCAAGCACCTCGGTGCCGACATCAACCTGGCCTGGCCGACGGCCCAGATCGCCGTGATGGGCGCCCAGGGTGCGGCGAACATCATCCACCGCAAGGAGCTGCACCAGGTCGAGGCCGACGGCGGAGACGTCGAGGCCCGGCGCGCCCAGCTGATCAGCGAGTACGAAGACACCCTGGCCAACCCGTACATCGCCGCGGAGCGTGGGTACATCGACGCGGTCGTCGCCCCGCACGAGACCCGGATCGAGATCGTCCGCGCCATGCGCCTGCTCGCCTCGAAGCGCGAGACGCTGCCGCCGCGCAAGCACGGGAACATCCCGCTATGACCGAGGACCAGCAGGCACCTGCCCTGCGGATCGTCACGCCCGACGCGACGCCCGAGGAAATCGCGGCACTGGTCGCGGTCTTCGCCGCGCTCGAGACGGCCGCGGTGCCGGTGAAGAAGCCGGCCGCAGCCTGGTCGGACAACCACAGACGGCTGCGCCCCCAGCACCCCCACGGGCCCGGTGGCTGGCGCGCGAGCAGCCTGCCCCGATGACTCCCGCCCGGCTGATCCTGGCATCGGCGAGCCCTGCCCGGCTGGCCACCCTGCGCGCGGCCGGCCTGGATCCCGAGGTGGTCGTCAGCGGGGTCGACGAGGACGCCGTCGAGATCACCGAGGCGTCGTCGTACGCGCTGCGGCTGGCCCAGCTCAAGGCGGTGGCGGTCGCCGCCGACCAACCGCGCGCCGTGGTGATCGGGTGCGACTCGGTGCTCGAGTTCGAGGGCGAGGTGCTGGGCAAGCCCCGCGACGCCGCCGACGCGACCGCACGCTGGCAGCGGATGCGCGGCAACTCCGGCGTGCTGCACACCGGCCACTGCGTGATCGACACCCACCGGGAGGTCTGGCTGGCCAGGTCGGCAGCGACCCAGGTTAGGTTCGCCCCGATCAGCGACGACGAGATCGCGGCGTACGTCGGCACCGGGGAACCGCTGCGAGTGGCCGGGGCATTCACCCTCGACGGCCTCGGGTCGGCGTACGTCTCGGGGATCACCGGAGACCCGCACAACGTCGTCGGCATCAGCGTGCCCTTGCTGCGCGTGATGCTCGACGAGCTCGGCTTCGTCTGGCACGAGTTCTGGACCGCTGCGGCCCGCTAGATCACGACCGGGCAGACTGTCCTCCATGCGCGGAATCATCCTTGCCGGAGGCACCGGCTCCCGGCTCCACCCGATCACCCTGGTGACGAGCAAGCAGCTCGTCCCGGTCTACGACAAGCCGATGATCTACTACCCGCTGTCGACCCTGATGATGGCGGGCATCCGCGACATCCTGATCATCACCTCACCGGCAGAGGCCGGGCGGTTCGCCGAGCTGCTCGGGGACGGTAGCTCCTTCGGCATCAACATCAGCTACGCCCAACAGCCGAAGCCCGAGGGCCTGGCGCAGGCGTTCACGATCGGCGAGGAGTTCATCGGCACCGACACCTGTGCGCTCGCGCTCGGTGACAACCTGTTCCACGGCCCCACCTTCGGACGCAGCTTCCGGGAGGTCCAGGAGGTCGACGGTGCGACGATCTTCGCCTACTGGGTAGCCGAGCCCGAGGCCTACGGCGTGGTCGAGTTCGACGAGGACCGCAAAGCGATCTCGCTGGAGGAGAAGCCCGAGAAGCCCCGTAGCCACTACGCGGTGCCCGGGCTCTACTTCTACGACAACGACGTGGTCGAGATCGCCAAGGAGCTCAAGCCCTCGGCGCGCGGCGAGTACGAGATCACCGACGTCAACCGGACCTACCTCGACCAGGGCAGGCTCAACGTCCGGGTGCTGCCGCGCGGCACGGCCTGGCTCGACACCGGGACGTTCGAGACCCTCAACGAGGCCAGCAACTACATCCGCACCGTCGAGAAGCGCCAGGGCCTCAAGGTCGGCGCCCCCGAAGAGGTCGCCTGGCGCCAGGGCTTCCTGAACGACGACCAGCTGCGCGAGCGCGGTCTGGCCCTGGAGAAGTCCGGGTACGGCAAGTACCTGCTGCAGCTGCTGGAGTCAGAGGACTACCGCTGACTCAGCGCTGCTGGTCGCCCTGGGGTCCGTCCGATCCGGCCACGTGCTCGAGGATCAGCGGCGACCTGCCGGTGAAGACGAACCGGCGGAACGCCCAGAACCTGAAGATGTTGCCGAGGATCGCACCGATCACGTTGCCCGAGAGGTTGTCGGCGTAGATCGTGTCCCACCCGAACACGTTGCGGGAGACGAACAGGCAGGTGATCGGGATGACGAACGACGCCAGGTTGATCACGACGTAGTTGATCAGCCCGTTGCCGACGCCCTCGACCTGGCGGTGCTTGAACGCGTAGAACCGCGCGCCGTAGTAGCTGACGAACATGCCGACACTGTTGGCCAGCAGGTAGCCGGTGATCGGGTTGCCGTTCATCGGAGGGGCGAACCAGCCGGTGATGCCGTGGACCAGCGCGTTGAACAGGACCAGCGCGAGCGCGGTGGCCACGATGTTCACCGCCGAGAAACGGGCCACCTCCCCGGTGATCCTTCGCAAGCGCCGGCCCATGCAGGCCTCAACGCCCCAGTGCTGCGCGGGCCTTGAGCGGTTCCCACCACTCGCGATTGTTGCGGTACCAGTCCACCGTGTCGGCCAGCCCCTGCTCGAAGTCGACCTGGGGGGTGTAGCCGAGCTCGGCGGTGATCTTGGAGATGTCGACCGAGTAGCGCAGGTCGTGGCCGAGCCGATCGGCGACCCGGTCGACCCGGTCCCAGTCAGCACCGGTGGCCTGGAGGAGCAGACCGGTCAGTTCCTTGTTGGTCAGCTCGGTACCGCCGCCGATGTTGTAGGTCTCGCCGACCCGTCCGCGCAGCAGCACCAGGTGGATGCCCCGGCAGTGGTCGTCGACGTGGAGCCAGTCGCGGACATTCGCGCCCTCGCCGTACAGGGGGACGTTCGCACCGTCGATCAGGTTGGTCACGAACAGCGGGATGACCTTTTCGGGGAACTGGTACGGCCCGTAGTTGTTCGAGCAGCGCGTGATGCTCACCGGTACGCCGTGGGTGCGGTGGTAGGCGCGAGCCAGCAGGTCGCTGGAAGCCTTCGAGGCCGAGTACGGCGAGTTCGGCAGCAATGGCTCGTTCTCGTCCCAGCTGCCCTCGGGGATGGATCCGTAGACCTCGTCGGTCGAGACGTGCACGAACTTGTCGATCCCGAGCGCGAGCGCCGAGTCGAGCAGCGTCTGGGTGCCGACCGCGTTGGTCATCACGAAGTCACGAGCGCCGAGGATCGAGCGGTCGACGTGGCTCTCGGCGGCGAAGTGGACCACCGCGTCCGCCTGCCCGATGAGCTTGTCGACCAGCTCGCGGTCGAGGATGTCGCCCTCGACGACCTGCAGGCGCTCATCGTCACGCACCGGGGCAAGGTTCTCGATGTTGCCGGCGTACGTGAACTTGTCGAGCACGACGACCTCGTCGGGCTCCCCCAATCCCCAGGCCCCGCCAAGGACCATGCGGACGTAGTGGCTGCCGATGAATCCGGCGCCACCGGTGACCAAGAGCTTCATGCCCTGCCTTCCATCAAACACAGACTCCCACCGGACACCGAAGCGTAACGTCGTCAGCCGGGCGCCCGGGCCGCGGGCGCGCCCGGACTATAGTCTCAGCGCGGGATCCGAGCCGGACCACCGGGACCGGACAACGGACTGCGCGTGTTGCGCCTTGCTGAGGAGGATCGGCCGTCTCGATGCCCTCTGTCGCGAGTTCCGCCCGGGTCCGGCTGACGGGGCTGATCCGGACCGTCTGGCTGCGCCGTGAGATTCGGTTCCTCGTCGTCGGCGGCGCGAACACCGTGCTCGGGTACGGGCTCTTCATCCTGTTCCACGCCCTGCTCGGCCACCATGTCCAATACCTGGTGCTGCTGCTGCCGACCTACGGCCTGAGCATCCCGATCGCGTTCGCGTCGCAGCGGATCCTCGTGTTCGACACCCACGGGAACGCGTGGGTCGACTTCGCCCGCTACACGACGGTCCAGCTCAGCAGCATCGGCCTGAACGCTGCGGTTCTCGCGGTCACGGTCGAGGTCCTGGGCCTGTCGGTCGTGCTCGGCCAGATGGTCGCGCTGGTCGTGGTGGTCGTCGTGACCTACTTCAGCCACGCCCTGTTCAGCTTCCGGCGGCCGGCACAGCCGGCCGACCCTGGTTCCTAGCCTCGGGCGGCAGGCACGTGCATCGCGGTCTCCACGGCTGCGAGGCATGCCTGCACCCCGACCGCGAACGGCGTCCGCACGTACTGCCGCAAGGACGGTTCCAGCACGGAGTGCATCCGCAGGTCCGCGGTCTGGAACCGGGCATTGGCAGAGGGCGACAGCACCAGCGGGGGCCGTCGTCGGGTGATCCGCCGGATCTCGCCGACGACGCTGGCGATCGTGCAGGACTGCTCGCTGGCCAGGATCCTGGTCCGGGAGTTCCTGTCGGCCGCGACGTACTCCAGGCCCGCGAGCGCCATCGCGGCTGCGTCGTCGGCATACAGGTAGTCGCGCATGGTGTCGAGCGGGACGTAGATGTCCAGCGGTACCCCCGTCAAGTGCGCGCGTAGCAACAGCGAGATGAGCCCTTGGCCCTTGGACAGGTCCTGGCCGGGGCCGTACAGGTTGGAGAACCGTCCGGTGAGAAGGGGCACACCGACGCGCTGGGCGAAGGCCGCGAAGAGTCCTTCGGTGCGAAGCTTGGTCTCCCCGTACGGCGACAACGGGACCGGCACTGTCTCCTCGGTGAACGGAGGCGCTGCTGAGCCTGCGTACACGCCACCGGCGGACGAGGCCAGGAAGACCGCCCCGTCGGTGCTGGGGCGCCACTGCTCCAAGAACCGGCCGACCACGTCGAGCTCTCCGGCGAGCTTCTCCGGCGAGCTCCCGACGACGCCCGAGCCGGCGCACCACAACATCCGCCAGTTGTGCTCGGGAAGACCGGCCGCCGCGCGGACCAGGGCCTCGACGGCGGCGTCCGGCTCGTGCCAGGGGATCGCGGCCAGGTACAGCCGGTCGCCACGGTCGGCGGCGGCACGTCGCACGGAGGTCCCGAGCAGGCCGGAGGCGCCGACGACCCAGGTCGTGCGGGATTCAGGACTGCCGGTCACGCCCGAGAGGTCCCTCCGCCGGGTCCTGGGTCAACAGGTACAGAGGCTTGCCGAGGGCGGTGTTCACGGCGACGCCGATGTACTCGGCGACGACGGCCAGGGAGAACAGCAGCGCCCCCGAGCTGATCAGGATCACCACGATGGTCGACGCCCAGCCCTGCACCGACGCCGGGCTCACGAGCTGGTCGACGGCGATCACCGCGGCGAGCACCAGTCCGAGAATCCCGAACATCACTCCGAGCAACCCGACGATCCTCAGCCCGCGGGTGCCACCGGTCAGGATCATCCGCAGGAAGTGCCCGAGCAGCCGGCGCAACGAATAGCTGGACGTGCGGTCATCCCCCTCCGGGCGCAGCTCGACCGGCGCGGTCGCGGCCCTCCCGACCACCCAGCCGAGGGCTACGTCGAGGTACACCCCGGAGCCCGCGTAGGCCGCGATGCTCCGGCCGATCTCGCCGAGAATGAGCCGGTAGCTCTGGAACTGGGTGGCGTCGGCGGCACCGGAGAGCATGTTGATCACCCGCTTGGCTGCGCGCGAGGACGCGTTGCGGAACGCCGTGTGGTGGGGCGGGTTGATCGGCTTCGCGTACACGACCTTCGCCTGCTGGGCGACTGCGACATCGATCATGTCGGGGATGTAGCGCGGGTCGTGCTGCCCGTCCTCGTCCATGGTGACGACCCAATCGCCGCCCGACCCCGCGATCCCGGCAAGGGTCGCAGCGTGCTGCCCGAAGTTGCGGCTCATCCACAGCAGCCGGACGAACGGGTACCGGGCTGCCAGCTCGCGCATCACCCGCGGCGAATCGTCGTGGCCGCCGTCGTGGACCAGGATCACTTCGCTGACCCGGTACGGCCGCCCGCCCGGCGTGGCCGAGGGCTCGGCGTACGGGGCGAGTTCGTCCACCACGGCGGCCAGATGGTCCTGTCCTCCGTAGACCGGGATCACCACCGAGATCTGGTGCGCGCGGACGGGGTGGTCTTCGTGGGCGGTCACGGCACCCGACTATAGTCACCGGGTGTCCGGATCCGAGCCCGCCCTGACGTCCGACTCCTCTAGAACCGATCCGAGCGACACGATCCCCGTGCCGGAGCGAGTGCGGGCCGTGCTTCTGTCCGGCTGGGTCCCCTTCGTCCTCGTGGTCCTCGGGTACGTCGGAGTCATCCACATCTCAGCCGCGGTGTCATTGGGTGACGCGGCACGCTTCGTGGGATACCTCGCAGTCTGGGTGACGTTCCCGGGCACGGTGATCTGGCGGCTGGTCGACCCGAGGGGCAGTCGTGCCGGCGGTTCCGCTGGTGGGCGCCGGCACCTCGGTGAGGACCTGTTGATCGGCTCCCTGGTCGGCTACGTCCTTGAGTTCCCGATCTACTTGGCTTTCCTGGCCCTGGGGCACCCGCACGGCTACCTGCTCTGGCCGCTGATGCCGCTGGCGCTCCTGATCTCACCCCTCGGCCGGACCGCACGCCACCTGGGCAGCGGCAGGCTGCCGCTGTGGTGGTCCTGGTCGGCCGGTGTCGCCGGCCTGTACCTGGTGTCGTGGTTCGGACATTACCTGTGGCGGGTCAGCTCGGTGCAGCCGAACGCGCTGCGGGCACCGTACGTGGACGAGCCCTACCATCTCGCACTGGCCAGCGGGCTGAAGCACTTCTTCCCACCGCGGGTCACCTACGTCGCCGACACACCACTGAACTACCACTACCTGGCGCACGTGCACGTGGCCGCATCCTCCTGGGTCACCGGCATCGAGCCGATCGTCCTGCTCCGGGCCGTGGCGCTGCCTGCCCTGGTCATCATCGCGGTGGTCGCGGCTGCCTTCGTCGTGGTCCGCCTCAGCGGAGCACTGTGGACAGGTCTGGTTCTGTTCGCGACCGTCCTCATCGGTCCGGCGAGTTTCGGCGGATGGACATCTGGCGCCGGCGAGGGGCTGATCAGCACCAGGCTGATCGCCTCACCCAGCGCAGGATTCGTCAACGCTGCCCTGCTGCTGGGTGTGCTGCTGTGCCTGGAGCTGCTGACCCTGCCGCGCCGCGCTTACGCCGCCACCGCACTCGTCTTCGTCGTGTTCGTGGCCATGGCCGGTGCCAAGTCGACCTCGCTTCCCACGGTCCTGGCCGGGCTCGCCGCTGCGACCGTGATCACCAGCGTGGCGGCGCGCAAGGTGAACCTGCGTGCAGGAGTGCTGACCGTCGGCGCCGGGATCGCCTTCGAGGTCGCGAAGATCATCTTCTTCGGCCCCGGCTCGCACGGGCTGGCGCTGGACCCGCTGGCGCTGAGCACCTCACGACTGACGTCGTTCCCCGGACTCGCGGACCCTGGCGGCACGATGTCCTTCGGCGTCCGGGCGATCGTCGCGACCTTCATGCTGGCCTACCTGACCCTCGGGATCGCCGGGTTGGCCCTACTCAGCCGCCGGGGCTGGGCGAACCCGGCGAACGTCTTCCTGGTCGTCACCTGCGCCGCCGGGCTCGGCGCCGGACTGACCTTCCACCAGTCCAGCTTCAGCGAGTACTACTTCATCTACGTCGTCGCGCTTCCGATGATGGTCGCCGCGACCCTGGGCATCCACCAGATCGTGGAGGGGCCACACGTCGCGCGGTTCGTCGGGCCGGGCCTGGCCGCGCTGGCGATCGGCATGCTCGGCACCTGGGCCTTCCACGAGTTCACCCTCCACGCGGCCCCGCACAACCCGCAGGGCTCACCCGCGTCCCTGGCACTACGACTGTTCGCGCTGCCGGAGGCGCTCTGGTTGATCTTCGTGCTGGTGCTGGTCGGTCTCGTCCTCGGCGGCCGTCGGCTCCTCGTGCGCGGAAGACCTGCCCTGCCCGGTGTGTCGCTCCTCGTCGTCGCCGCGACCTTCGCGGGCTTCGGGACGGGTCCGTTCATCCGGACAGTGGTACCGGGGGTACTCAGTGATCCGCTCGCCCGACCGGTCGCCTCGACGAACCCAACCCAGATCGGCCACGGCGGTATCGGGGCCGCACGCTGGCTCCGGGCGCACAGCGCCACGGACGACCTGCTCGCCACCAACGTGCACTGCCAGCGAGCGCAGCCGGTGCAGTGTGTGCCGCGCAGTTTCTGGATCGCGGCCTATGCCGAGCGACAGGTCCTCGTCGAAGGCTGGTCCTACGTGTCCCGGTGGAGCGTCGGCGAGCACCCGCCGGCCGACGAGAACGTGACCGTGGGGCCGTTCTGGGACCCGGTGCGGCTGCGGAACAACGACGCGGCGTTCAACCACCCGTCGCCGTCGACCATCGGCCTGCTGAGCCGGCGCTACCACGTCCGCTGGTTGTTCGTGGACACCCGCTTCCCGGCCGACGTCGCCGGTCTGGAGAAGTACGCGGCCCTCGCGTACCAGCAAGGCCGCTACCTCGTCCTGAAGCTCGGCTGACCTCAGGCGGGCCTGGTCGCGACCGCAACCACCGAGGACCCGAACGGCAAGTTCCGCTTCCTCAGGATCCGCCCGTCCACGTTGCACAGGCCGAGCAGGATCCGCTCCGCGACCGGTGAGATCTGCGGGAGCCCGGTGTCGGGTCCGGTCGGTTCCTTGCGCATCTTGCGGGCAAGCCGTTCGGCGGTGAACATCGGCAAGGTGCCTGCGAACATGTACGTGGAGCGCTGGACCTCCAGGCCCGCCGCCTCGAGCGCCCCGACCAGACGCTTGCGGGTATAGCGACGGTGGTGGCCGATGTCGCGGTCGAAGGTCGTCCAGGCCCACTGGTACGCCGGTACGGCGATCAGGAGACGCCCGCCGGGTCGCAGCACCCGCGCGATCTCCTCGACCGCCCGCGATTCGGGCTCGCAATGCTCCAGGACGTCGAACGCCGCCACGAGGTCGAAAGACCCATCAGCGAATGGCATGTCGAGCGCCGACGCGCACACGTCGCCCGGACCGAGCGCCTCGAAATCGAGGTCGAGTGCCACCCGGTGCCCCCGCTGACGCATCCAACCGACGCTAGGGCCGTCGGCGCTGCCGACGTCGAGAACGGTCGCGGGGTCGCCGATGAACGGCTCGACGATCGTGCGCAGCAGCTCCGAACGCGCCCGGTACCACCAGTAGTCCGGCTGGGCCATGGACGGGGACGGGGGCTGAACCATGGACTCGGTCATCTGCGGTGGTCAATCCCTTCGAGTGGTCAACGACGTCGAGGGGATCATTCCACGGGCAGGCCAAGACCCCGTGCGATGAGCATCCTCTGGACCTCCGAGGTGCCCTCGCCGATCTCGAGGATCTTGGCGTCGCGGTACAGCCGGGCGACCGGGTACTCCTCCATGAAGCCGTAGCCGCCGAAGATCTGGGTCGCGATCCGAGTGGCGGTCACGGCCGACTCAGAGGCGTACAGCTTCGCGATCGAGGCCGCCTGCTTGAACGCGGCGCGTGGCGCTCCGGCGTCCTTCATGGCAGCAGCCCGGTAGGTCAGCGCGCGGCTGGCGGCGAGCATCACCTCGAGATCGGCGATCTGGAACGCCACACCCTGCTTGCGTCCGATCGGTACGCCGAAGGTGGTGCGCTCCCCGGCGTACCTGACGGAGTGCTCCAGGCAGGCCTGGATGCAGCCGACGGCGACCGCAGCGATCGCCACCCGGCCGTCGTCGAGGGTCGCGAGGAACTGGGCGTAGCCGCGACCCCGCTCGCCGAGGAGGTTCGCCTCCGGCACCCGGGCGTCCTCGAAGCTCAGGGGGTGGGTGTCCGAGGCGTGCCAGCCGAGCTTGTCGTAGGCCTTCTCGGCGACGAAGCCGGGCGTCCCGGTGGGCACGATGATCGCCGAGATCTCCGGTTTGCCGTCGACCTCGCCGGTCCGGGCGGTGACCGTGACCAGCGAGGTGATCGCAGAGCCCGAGTTGGTGATGAACTGCTTGGAGCCGTTGATCACCCACTCACCGTCGGCCAGCGTCGCGCGGGTCTTCGTCGCGGATGCGTCCGAACCGGCGCCGGGTTCGGTCAGGCCGAACCCGGCCAAGGTCCGGCCTGCGACCAGGTCGGGCAGCCAGCTGTGCTTCTGGTCCTCGGTGCCGTAGGTCAGGATCGGGTTGATGCCGAGACCGACCGCGGCTTCCAGGGTCACGGCCATCGACTGGTCGACCCGGCCGATCTCCTCGATCGCGAGGCAGAGACTCGTGAAGCCACCCTCCTCGCCGCTGAGTCCGGCACCGCCGAATTCCTCGGGAGCCGTCAGGCCGAACAGCCCGAGATCACCCATCTTGGCGATGAGGTCCACCGGGAAGTGGTGATCGCGATCCCACTGTGCCGCGTGCGGCGCGATCTCCTTGTCGGCGAAGTCACGGACGGTACGACGGAACTGCTCGTGCTCGGCAGACAATTCGAAGCTCATGGGACCATCGTAGACAGTGTGGTTAGCGTTTGTTAACCCCGGCTGCTCCGCACGGTCCTCTACAGTGTGCCGACCCGAGGACTGGAGGATCAGATGCGCACCCCAAGCCGCGCCCTGGCCGTGGGATCGGTCGCGCTGTACCTCGCGCTGGCCGCTTGTGGGATCACCGTGCACACCGGAAGTACGGCTCAGAGCATCGCCAGGCCGTTGACCCAGGCCAGACTGCGCTCGATCCTGCTGAAGGCCGGCGCCATCGGAGCCGACTTCGAGCTGTCACCGTCCAACGGGCCCGGTGACTACGACATGATCTGCCTGACCTCGATGTGGAACTTCGTCGGCCCCGGCGGGGCCGAACCCGTCACGACCACGACCCGCCAGATCGCCGCCAAGCAGGGCTACTTCCCCGACCTGAGCGAGGGCCTGGCGGTCTACTCGACCAAGCAGGACGCAGCCTTTGCGCTGTCGGCGTACGAGAAGGAGACCGCCGGCTGCGACCGCACCGCGATCCGCAACGGCGACTCGCTGACCAGCTACCGGGTCACCATTGACGAGGACCGCAGCGCCCCGGACGTCGACGGGCAGCTCAACATCGCCGAGATCGGCCGGGTCCGCTACGACGGCGACAAGAAGACCTACGACACCGGAACCTGGTTCACCCTGATGCGCATCGGCAAGGTCGTGGTGATGACCGCGTACGACGGTGGCGGGCCCAAGGACGACGGCAGCGTCGACCAGCTCAACCGCGCGCTGCTCACCCGCGTGCTCGCGGTGCTCGACGGACAACCCGTCCCCCCGATCAGCCCGCTCGGCTGGACTACGGACCAGCAAGGCAACGCCCCCAGCGCCTGAACCCGCCGCCCTTCCCGCACCACTCCCGGCGTAGCCTCGTTCCGTGTACAACATCCTCTTCGCCCTGCACCTGCTGACCGCGATCTTCGCCGTCGGCCCCCTGGTCCACATCGTGACGACCGCCTCCCGGGGCCTGCGCACGGCTGATGCCGGCGCCACGGCAGCCTCGGCGCGGACTGCGCGCCTGTACGCCTACGTCTCGGTTCTGGTGGTGATCTTCGGGATGGGCGTGATGTCCTCGAAGCAGGACGGCAAGACGGTCGCTACGTTCTCCGATCCCTACATCTGGATCTCCCTGCTGCTCTGGCTGGTCGCCATGGCGCTCACCCTCGCGCTGATCGTCCCGGCGCTCCAGCAGGCCACGACACGGATCGGTGCCGGCGAGGCGGTCGACAACCTGAGCGCGAAGGTGGCCGCGTCCGGCGGTGTCGTCGGCCTGATCTTCGCCGTGATCGTGTTCCTGATGGTCTACAAGCCCGGCAGCTGAGCGCAGGCCGGATGCGGCCTAACTGAGACCCCGGGGCGACCGGATCGCGGCGACCAATAGACTCCCGAAGGATTCGAGAGACTTCAGGAGAGCGCGTGCCCGAGAACGCTGGTTTGCAGAAGGTTCTGATCGCCAACCGTGGCGAGATCGCCGTACGTGTGGTGCGCGCGTGCAAGGACGCCGGCATCGGAAGTGTGGCCGTCTACGCCGACCCCGACCGCGACGCGCTGTTCGTGCGGCTGGCCGACGAGGCGTACGCCCTCGGTGGCACCACCCCGGCGGAGACCTACCTCGACATCGCCAAGATCATCGACGTCGCCCGGACCAGCGGCGCCGACTCGGTCCACCCCGGCTACGGCTTCCTGGCCGAGAACGCGATGTTCGCCCAGGCCGTCCTGGACGCCGGACTGATCTGGATCGGACCCTCCCCCGCGGCGATCGACGCCCTCGGTGACAAGGCCAAGGCCAAGCAGATCGCCCTCGCGGCGGGTGCGCCTCTCGCACCGGGCCTCAAAGACGCCGTCAAGGACGCCGACGAGATCGTCGAGTTCGCCCGGGCGAACGGCCTGCCCGTCGCCATCAAGGCCGTCTTCGGAGGCGGTGGCCGCGGACTGAAGGTGGCACGCACGCTCGAGGAGATCCCCGAGCTCTACGAATCCGCTGTCCGCGAGGCGATCAGCGCTTTCGGCCGCGGTGAGTGCCTGGTCGAGAAGTTCCTCGACAAGCCCCGGCACGTCGAGACCCAGTGCCTGGCCGACCAGCACGGCAACGTCGTGGTGGTCTCGACCCGCGACTGCTCGTTGCAACGCCGACACCAGAAGCTCGTCGAGGAGGCCCCGGCGCCGTTCCTCAGCGACGACCAGGTCAAGCGCCTCTACGACTCCTCCAAGGCGATCCTCAAGGAGGCCGGCTACGTCGGCGCGGGAACCTGCGAGTTCCTGGTCGCCGCGGACGGCACCATCTCGTTCCTCGAGGTCAACACCCGGTTGCAGGTCGAGCACTGCGTCTCGGAGCAGGTTACCGGGATCGACCTCGTCCGGGAGATGTTCCGGATCGCTGCCGGCGAAGAGCTCGGCTACGACGACCCGGCCATCATCGGGCACTCGATCGAGTTCCGGATCAACGCCGAGGACGGCGGCCGCAACTTCATGCCGGCCCCGGGCACGTTGACCGAGTGGAGCCCGCCGCAAGGACCCGGCGTCCGCGTCGACGGCGGCTACGAGAAGGGCGAGACCGTCCCCGGCGCATTCGACTCGCTGATCGCCAAGCTGATCATCACCGGCCGCGACCGTACCCAGGCGATCGAGCGGTCGCGGCGCGCGCTGTCGGAGTTCGTCGTCGACGGGATGCCGACCGCGATCACCTTCCACGAGGCGATCGTGAACGACCCGGCGTGGGTCGGGGCGTCGAACCCGAGCGGTGAAGGTCAGTTCACGGTCTACACGACCTGGATCGAGACCGACTTCGACAACCAGATCACCCCGTACGGCGGCGAGACCGGCGAAGCCGAGGAGCCGGCCGAGCGGCAGAAGGTCACCGTCGAGGTCGGCGGTCGGCGTCTCGAAGTGGTCCTGCCCGGTGGCCTCGGCGGCATCGGTTCGGCCCCGGCAGCCAAGAAGCCCAAGCGCAGCGCCGGCAAGAAGGCCGGCTCAGCCGCCTCCGGTGATGCGGTCACCAGCCCGATGCAGGGCACCATCGTCAAGGTGGCCGTCGAGGAGGGCGGAGTCGTGGCCGAGGGCGACGTGGTGGTGGTCCTCGAGGCCATGAAGATGGAGCAGCCGCTCAAGGCGCACAAGGCCGGCACCATCACCGGGCTGACCGCCGAGGTCGGCGCCACAGTCGGCAACGGCGAGGTTCTCGCGGAGATCAAGGACTGATCAAGACCGCGCCAGCGGACGTGATCGTCGGTCACCGAGCGTGCCGAGATGCGGTCAGGTGCCCACCAACGTCTCCTACGCCGTGAGCCCCAGGGAAAGGATCCCTGCGACCAGGTCGATGAGATGGTCGGCATCGAGTTCCGGGGGCTTCTCCAGGGCGATCCGCAGACAGCTGCTCAGGGTGATGCCCATCGCCAGGTAGATCCGCGCGTCCAGCTCGGCCCGTGGCAGGTCGGGCGCCCGCTGGATGACGTACAGGCGGGTGAACTGGGCCAGCCCGCGCTCGACCTCGGGCAGCGCGTTGGTGTGCGAGCCGAGCGGGACCTCGTTGATCATGGCGCTGATCAGGGGCCCGCGGGCTCGCAGCGAGTCGACGAGGGTCGCGACCACGTGCCGGGTGCCCTCGTAGGCCGGAAGCAGGGCGGCGTCGGTCATCGCCGTCGTCAGCTCGTCGACGATGCCGTCGGAGGCCCGGGCCTGAAGCTCGGCGATGATCTCGTCCTTGTCGGCGAAGTAGCGGTAGAGCGAACCGATGCTCACCTCGGCCTCGTCGGCAACCCGGTTAGTGCTCATCTGGGCGTAGCCACTCGCCGCCAGAACGCGAGTCGCTCCATCGAGAATGCGCTCGACCATCGCCTTCGAGCGCGCCTGGACCGGGCTGGTACGCCGGGGTGCGGCCATGATCACCGACCCGACAAACGCGAGTAGAAGTCGAGCATTTACTCACTTTAGCCTGGAGCCATGACATCCGAGGTGATCACGGTCCCGACCCGTTACGGAGCCGGCGGCGGTTGGTCCGAGCGCTTCGCCCGACCGATGCTGCGCCTGGCAGGCCCCGGCGCCCGGATGCGCGGCGAGGAACTCGAGGATCTGAAGGCCGGGCTGCTCCGGCGTGACGAACTGGCCGACGCCTTCGTGCGGTCCGTGCGCGAGGACCACGTCGTGACGATGCCGCAGTTCCGCGCGGTCCTCGCCGACGGGCTCGGCGCTGTCGACGACGCCCCCGCCCCGTTGCGTGACCTGTTCGCCCAGCTGGAGGACCGACCGGCCTGGGTCGACGACGACCTGCTCGAACGAGGCGGCGCCGCTGCGCGCCGGGTAGGAGCGGACGGCTTCGACATCCTTGCGTTCGGGTCCCTGCTCGGCGGGTACCGCAGTGGTGGCGCTCTCCAGCCACTCGTGCGCACCGGGCGGATCGGCCAGGACACCCTCACCCGGGTCGGCGAGACCGGCCAGTGGTGGCTCGGGGTCACCGCCCCCGGCGGGATGGCTCGCTACGGCGAGGGCTGGAGGCTCAGCGTTCACGTCCGGATCATGCACGGGTTCGTGAACTACCAGCTCGAGCGCGAGGCCGACTGGGACTGGGAGTTCCGCGGCGTACCGATCAACGACTACGACCGGGCCGGGACGATCGGGTCGTTCTCCACCAGCTACCTCCTCCAGGCCCGCGCGCTCGGCGTCAGGATCGCGCGCGAGGACGCCGCCGCGATCATGCACCTGTGGTCCTACGTCGGCTGGTTGATGGGCGTCGAGGAGCGCTGGCTGCCGCGCACCGAGCGCATCGGTCGGCGGGTGCTCGGCAATGTGATCGCCGGCTTCTCCGGACCCGAGGAGTCCAGCCGCCGGCTCGGCGCCGGCCTGGTGCACATGCACGACCACGCGCCGGGCATCTCGCGGGTGCGTCGGTTCTACGAGCGCGAGCGCTCGCTCAGCATCGCGACATACCTGAACCTGGGCTACGGGATGCGTGACGTCGGCCAGCCGGTCCGCCCGCCGTGGTACCCGGCACTGCGGATCCCGTCCAACGTGTTCTGGTCCCAGCTGGTCGGACGACTCCCCGGTGGCACGGCCGTCCTCGACCGCCGGGCCGAACGAGCACTGGTCCGAATGGAACGGCTCCAGTACGCCGGCCACCGTCCCCCGATCGCCCCGGTACCTGCCTAGGTTTCGCAACCACTACTTGAGTCCCGGGTGCTGCCTGGCCAACACCGGGAGCAGCAGGCGGGTAGGGGTCATCTTGGCGAACGCCGCTCCCACCTTGTTGCCGATGCCGGGGATGACGACCAGTTTGCCGGCGGCGAGGCCGTCGAGGGCTGTGACCGCCACCTTGTCCGCGGCGACCCACATGAATGCCGGCAGTGCCTCGTCGGCCTGTTCCTTGGTGAAGCCGGCCGTCTCACCGAAGCCGGTGTCGACGGGGCCGGGGCACAGCACGGTGACGTGGACGCCCTTGCCCTTGAGCTCGGCGGAGAGGCTCTGCGTGTAGGACAGCACGAAGACCTTCCCGGCGCCGTACCCGGCCTGGCCCGGCAGCGGCTGGAACGCCGCAGTGGAGGCGACGTTGAGAACGGCGCCTCGGCCGCGCGCGACCATGCCCGGCAGGAAACGGCTGCACAGGTCGACCACGGCCACGACGTCGACCTCGACCATCCTGATCTCGGCCTCAGGATCACTCGCGTGCACCGGGCCGAGCGTGGACAGGCCCGCGTTGTTGATCAGGATGTCGGGCTCCAGCCCGAGCGCCGTGATGCGCCCCAGCAGGCCGGCCCGGGCAGACCGGTCGGCGAGGTCGGCGGCCAGGACATGGGCGCCCTGACCGAGCTCGGCGGCGAGCTCGGCGAGCTTCGACTCGGTGCGTGCGACGAGGACCACCTGGTGGCCGCGGCGGACGAGCTCGCGCGCGAACTCGGCGCCGATGCCCGAGGAGGCGCCCGTGACGACGGCGGTGCGGTCGGGTGCGGGTTCGGGCAGGCTCATGGACCAACCGTACTGGTCCCCCGGGCCTACGGCGTGAGGGTGAACAGGCTCGACCGAAGGCCGAACTCGGAGCGGAAAAGGGATCCGGAGATCGTCTGCGGCTGGCCGGTCGTGAACCTGATCCTGATCGAGGTGACCCGCCCGCCCCACTCGCCGTTGCCGTCACGCGCCAGGATCTGCAGGCTGACCGGCGCTCCCTGACCGGGATACGCAGCTTGCAGCGCGGCCGGGGTGACCGTCTTGGTCCAGTGCCGGTAGGCCATGTCCCACGGATCGGCCTGGGCGATCAGGTACGGATGTCCCCCGGCGACCGAGTACCCGCCGTTGCTGGCCGAGAATTGGGTGAACGCCGGAGCACCGCCCGAGATCTGGATCCATCCCGACGTCGCGGTCACTGCCGCGTTGGTGCTCGGCTGCTCGGCCGAGTACCCGTTGTAGACCTGGCACGCGCTGGTGTCGCAGATCTGGTACCTGCTGGTGAGGTTCGCTGCCCGCTCGAACGCCGCGTAGGTACGCGCGGCCACGGCCTGGGCGCGTAGGGCCTGCGGCTGCCACAGCGCCGGCATCTCCGAGGGGATGACGCCCTTGAGGTAGTTCTCCAGGTTCAGCGCGTTCACGGTGTGCCCGCCGGCGAGCCGCATCCCGCCGCGGTAGACGTGATCGGTGCCGCCGTACACGAGGGTGATCAGGCCCGACCTGGTGCGGAACTCCCCGACGCCGCTGAGCACCTTGCCGCCCGGCAGGTAGGTGTGCCATACCCCTGCGCGTCGCCACGAGACCCTCGTCTTGTCTGCCACCACGTCGAGCCGCCAGGCATTCGCGTTGTTCGCGGTCGGCAGCAGGTATGCCCTGCCCGTGGCGAGGTTCGTCAGCTTGAGACCCGGCGCCGCTCGCACGATGGTGTTGTGGTCGGCGTCCCTGCTGATGAGCACCCTCACCATGGCGGTCAGGCTGCTGCGAACGGTGCCGGGGTAGTAGAAGGCGATGATCGTCGAGGCCGTGCGGTTCGCCTGAGCCTGGGCCTGGGCGCCGTACTGGGAGAGCCCGATGCCGTGACCGAAGCCGTCGCCCGTGATCGTGACGCCCGCGCTGGTGACTGGGACGACCGGCTCGGGAGGAGCCGCCGTACGGGCTTGTGCTACCGGGGCGAGGACGACGCTGGACGTCAGAAGCAGTCCGACGGCTGAAGCCAAGAGTGGACGCATGAGTCACCTGTTGCAGTTGGGGTCCGAGTCAACCCGATGGTAGCCCGGCAACCTCATCGAGAACTGGTGAACGAATTCCCGCGCAATAACTACATGACTGGGGTTCCACTGCGCCGGGGTCACGACATCTCGACTGGCTCGGGTTCGGCTTCGTTCCTCAGCCGAACTCGCCGCTCGATGACCGACGATCAAGTCCGATCCGCGTCCTTGATCAGGTCTGCGGGTGGTGCAGGCGCCGGGCGGCCTCGGCGATCGAGCCGCTGTTGGAGGGGTAGACGGTGAAGGCATTGGCGAGCTGGTCAGCGGTCAGGGACTCGGCGACAGCGATCGAGACCGGGTGGATCAGCTCGCTGGCGCGCGGCCCGACCACGACACCACCGACGATGATCCCCGTCCCCGGACGGCAGAACAGCTTCACGAAGCCGTCCCGCACGCCCTGCATCTTCGCCCGCGGGTTCCCGGACAGCTCGAGCCGGACCACCTCGGCCACGATGTCACCGGCGTCCACGGCCTGCTGCGACCAGCCGACGGTGGCGATCTCGGGGGCGGTGAAGACGTTCGACGAGACCTTCTTGAGGTCCAGTGGCGCCACCGCGTCGCCGAGGAAGTGCCACATCGCGATGCGGCCCTGCATCGCGGCCACGGACGCGAGCATGAGGACTCCGGTGCAGTCGCCCGCGGCGTACACGCCCCGGGCGCTCGTGCGGGAGACCCGGTCGACGGTGATGAAGCCGCCCTCGTCGACCGCGACGCCGGCCTCGTCCAGGCCGATGCCGGCCGTCTTGGGGATCGATCCGAGTGCCAGCAGGCAGTGTGACCCGGAGACCGAACGGCCGTCGGTCAGGTTGACCGTGACCACGTCGCCGTCGCGGGTGACCGACTCCATCCGGGACTTGTTCATGACGGTCATGCCGCGTCGCGTCAGAACGTCCTCGAGCACCGTGGCCGCGTCGGCGTCCTCGCCGGGCAGTACCCGATCGCGCGAGGAGACGAGGACGACCTCGATCCCGAGGGCCATGTAGGCGCTGGCGAACTCGGCGCCGGTGACGCCGGAGCCGACGACGATCAGCTTCTCCGGGGTCTCGGTCAAGTCGTAGACCTGCTCCCAGGTCAGGATGCGCTCGCCGTCGGGCTGAGCCGTCGGCAGGGTCCGCGGCGCTGCTCCGGTGGCGATCAGCACGGCATCGGCGGGCAGGTCCTCGGTGGAGCCGTCCGACAGTTCGACCAGGACGCGCTCCGCGCTGACCAGCCGACCCCGGCCGGTGACGATGCGGACGCCCTCACGGTCCAGGCGTCGGCCGATGTCGCGGGACTGCTCGCCAGCCAGTCGCAGCACCCGGGCGTTGATGCGGGCCAGGTCGATGTCGACCCGCGACGCGTCGTCGCCGTCGGAGTCGATCAGACCGATCCCGAGCTCCGGCGCCGCAGCCAGCTCGGTCATCAGCTCGGCGGTCGCGATCAGGGTCTTGCTGGGGACGCAGTCGGTCAGGACGGCCGATCCGCCGAGACCGTCGGAGTCCACCACGACCACCTCGGCGCCCAGCTGGGCCGCCACCAGCGCAGATTCGTAGCCTCCGGGTCCGCCGCCGATGATCACCACACGAGTCACCGGCTCATTCTGTCGTACCGCGTCGTACTCCGTGGTGCAGGCTCTTCTCCCCTACGCTGGGCGGGTGACGCTCTACGCCGCCTACGGGACCAATCTGGACCCGGCCCGGATGAGTGAGCGCTGCCCGCACTCCCCCCTGCGCGGCACGGGCTGGCTGGAAGGCTGGCGCCTGACGTTCGGCGGCGAGGAGCACGGCTGGGACGGCGCGCTCGCCACGATCGTCCAGGACCCGTTCGAGCAGGTCTTCGTCGCGCTCTACGACATCACCGACGACGACGTCGCCGTCCTGGACAGCTGGGACTCGGCCGACACCGGGCTCTTCCGCAAGACCAAGGTCCGTGTTGCCACGCTGACCGACGAGGTCGTCGCCTGGGTCTATGTCCTGGACGCGTTCGAGGGCGGTCTGCCGTCGGCGACCTACCTCGGCGTCCTGGCGGACGCGGCCGAGGCCGCCGATGCGCCGGCGGACTACGTCGCCGACCTGCGGCGGCGTGAATGCCGCAGCACCTTCGGCGGTTGAGCTACCGGGCCGACTGCACCTCGAGCACGACGGTCTGAGCAAACCGGCGGTGGTCTGGCAGAAGTCTCTCGAGACCAGGCAGGTCGACCGGGAACCGCGTGTCGACCATCAGCCAGCGCACCGGGAAACGCGCGAGCAGGGCGTCGAGCGATGCCTTGCTCGGCCGCAGGAAGACCGCGTCGTTGAGCGCAAGCAGGGCAGGATCCCAGTACGGCGTGGTCGTGACCTCACTGATGGAATCGCCCGTCAGGTTGGCCGTCGCGGTGTAGCCCCACCCCTCGATCACGGCCCGGCGCTCGGCCCAGGCGCTCATCCAGTGTGCCGTGGTCACGCAGACGCGCGATCGCGGCAACCGGCAGTGTGCGTTCGTGGCGAACAGGTCCGACGGGTCCGAGTGCCCACGCACGTAGCGAGCCGCCTCGATGCCCCCCTTCGGGATGACCGCTGGGCCGAGGCTCGAAATATCAGGTCGTCGGACGTTCACGCCGCGGAGGATGTCGAATGTCCGGGCAGATCCCATCCCGAGGGTGAACGAGCCCGCCATGAACACAGCAGCGACCTTCCGTCCCCCTGGCCTGACGATGGCCGCTGTCGCGGCTGCGACCGCGAGCGTCAGCGCCGTACTGACGGCCACCACCTTCACCAGGTCGGTGAGGTCACGCGGAGCTGCTCCCTGCTCTGACCACGAGCGCAGCAGGTAACAGGCTCCAAGTCCGAGCAACCCGACCACGACCGCGGCCGACCGCTGCGTCGCCGTGCCCTGCGCCCAGAGCCGGACCAGCACCGCGGCGACCGCCAGGGTCGCGAACGGAAGCCCGGCACGGAGGAAGGAGTACTGGCTGTACCCGGGGTGTGTCAGCATCACCGCGGCGACCATCGAACTGACCACCATGCCGGCCACCCACCAGGAGGCCAGGTCGGCGCGTACTCGCAGGCGTTCGGCGCGGAACAGCGAGGAGACAAGCAGGACGAGCGGGAGCAGCCAACCGGTAACCAGGAAGACGAACACAACCAGGCCGACGCCGCGGCCTTCCCCCAACCCCATCGTGCCCCCGATTCGCTCCATCGAGGACCGCGGGGAGAGCACCATGCCCTGGGAGGTGCCGCCGAACAGGACGACCTGTGCGAAGACGAATTCGGCCGCGAGCACGAGCCCCATGCCGAGCACGACACGCCATTCGCGGCGACGGCTGAAAGCGACCACGAGCGCCACCATCGCTCCCGCGCCCAGAACCGGAATGAAGGTGGCCTTGGCGCCGGCGACCACAAAGGAGGCGAGGACGAACAACACCCACGCCGGCAGCCCCGGAGCCCGGCGCGAGCGAAGCATCTCGACGGCGACATACAGGACGACGATGGACACCACCTGCGCGTAGCCCTGGGTGGGGCTGACGCGCCACAGGACCTCGAGGAACGTGCCGTCGACGACGGACCCACCGAAGCCTCCGAGCGGGTTGACGCTGCCGACAAGTACGGCCAGCCAGAGCGCGACGACTCCGCCGGCAGGCGTCCCGGTGAACTTCCACCCGAGCACGCCGAAACCTGCCAGCCCGAGCGCGAGCAGCCCGATCGGCATCAGCGCGATCGTGAGGATGTCGAGCTCCTGCCCGCTGAGCCAGGAGAACGACGCAATGTCGGCGAAGGTGTACCAGTGGTAGTCGAGCGGCTGCCCGGTCACAAAGGGGATGACACCAGGCATGTGGTACTTGAGCTCGCCCGCGAGCGACAGGAGATAGGGACTGTCGTTGCCTGGCCAGCGCGCGAGTGGTCCGGTGGCCACCGCGATCGACGAGCCGATCAGGACGATGCCGAGGCTGATGGCCGCGGCTGCGTTCCAGGCACACCATGGCGGGAGTCGCCAGAGCGAGGTCAGGCGCAGCCCCCGACGTCGCCCCATGGCGAGGGCGACCACGACCGTGGCGACCGGAAGCACCCACACGGCACGTGGGATGCCCGCCCAGCGAACCGCGATGTACCACGGGACGCTCAGTGCATGGAAGGCGATCGTCCCCAGGACCAGGTCGACGACAGCCGGGTCGCGACCGCCGCGGACCACCCGCCAGGCGAGGAGCCCGGGCAATGCGTACCCGAATGCCTGGTACGCCAGGAAGATCACCAGTGCGTGGAACCCGATGCCCCGGTGGTACATCACTGCGACGAAGCAGAGCATGACCGCCACGCCGGGCAGGAACCTTCCCGGGGTGCCGCGCAGGAACCGCAGAGCCGAGAACCTCGTCATCGTCAGCGCACCCGGGTCAGCCACGGACAGCAGTGTGCCAGCAGTACTCGAGTCGACCGGCGACCCCTACATCCGTCGTTGGCGATGACAACGCATCACCGCGACGGGGAGACCTCGAACACGAAGGTCTGACCAAATCTCCGGTGTCTGGGCAACAGGTGCAGCAGACCCGGCACGTCCGCAGGGAACCGGCGGTCCACGATCAGCCAGTGCACCGGGAAACGCGCGAGCAGGGCGTCGAGCGATGCCTTGCTCGGCCGCAGGAAGACCGCGTCGTTGAGCGCAAGCAGGGCCGGGTCCCAGAAGGGGGATTCGATCACAGCGCCGATCGTGTCGCCGCTCGCGTTCGCTCTCGGGGTGTAGCCCCAACCTTCGACCACGGCTCGGCGTTCAGTCCAGGCACTCATCCAGTGCGCGATGTTCTGGCACATCCCGGACGGAAGGCGGCAATGGGCGTTGGTCGCGAACAGATCGTCGGGACCCGAGTTCGCGCGCACATAACGCGCTGCCTCGATCCCCCCACCCGGGATCACCGCAGGCCCCTTGTCGGCCGCGCCGGGTCTCGGGTCGCCGAATGACGACACGGCGTCGACCGTGCGCACCGTACCCATGCCCAAGGCGAACATCCCCGCGACGAGGAGCACCACGACCGGGCGGACACCCGGACGGGCGGCGATCGCGACGAGCCCGGCGACCAGCACAACCAGCGCCAGGGTCGCCACCACTGCCAGAGCCAGATCGGCAGCACCGCGCGGGCGGGTGGACGACTCGGACCAGTGCCGCACCAACAGGCACGCGCCGGCGCCGAGCGGAATCGCGACCAGCCCGGCACGTCGCCACGCAGGAGTTGCTCGCTCCCAGAGCCGGACCAGCCCGGAGGCCACGCCCAGGTAGGCGAACGGGAGACCGGCGCGCAGGAACGCATACTGACTGAATCCCGGATGGTCGGTGACAAGGACGATCACCATCGAGCTGACCACGAGGCCGAGCAGCCACCAGGAGGCGAGATCGGTCCCCCGATCCGTCCGTTGATCGCGAATCCCGCAAGCGGCCGCCGCGGTCAGCGGCACCAGCCAGCCGACCACCAGGAACACGCCGACGAGAGCCAGGGCGCCTGCCCCGAGGCCGGTCATGCCTGCACGCTCGGCGATCCGAGCCATCGACGTACGCGGCTCGAACGTCAGACCCTGCGATGCTCCCCCGAACAGGACAACCTGTGCGAAGACGAGTTCGGCGGCGAGAACGATGCCGATGGCCAGCACCGAGCGCCAGCGCAGGCGTTGTCGGAAGGCGGCCACCAGCGCGACCAGGGCGCCGGCACCAAGCACCGGGACGAAGGTGGCCTTGGCTCCGGAGACGACGAACGACACGACGACGAACAGCAGCCAGTTGGCAGCCGTGACCGCACGGCTCCGGGGCATGCCCGGCAACGACCGGTCGGTTCGCACGAGGTCGAAGACCACATACAGCAGTGCCACCGCCAGCACTTCCGCGAACGCCTGGGTGACACTGCCCGTCCAGAGGATGCCGAGCAGCGTGCCGTCGACGATGTAGCCGTTGAACCCCCCGAGCGCGTTGACGCTGCCCACGAGCACCGCGAGCCAGAGTGCGACCACGCCGATGGCTGGTCGGCCGCCGAATTTCCAGCCGAGCGCGCCGAAGGCCGCAAGTCCGAGCGCGAGGAGGCCCAGCGGGATCAGCGAGAAGGTCAGCAGGTCGAGTTCCTGGCCGCCGAGCCACGAGGTCGCCGCGATGTCGGCGAAGGTGAACCAGTGGTAGTCCAGGTGCTGGCCGGTGACGAACGGGATCTGAGCCGGCATGTGGTTCTTCAGCTCGGCGGCCAGGGAGAGCAGGAAGGGGTTGTCGGTTCCTTGCCAGCGCACCCGGTTGCCCGAGGCGACCGGCAGTTGCGCGCCGATCAAGGTGAGCCCGACCGCGATCGCCGCGGCCCAGTTCCAAGCGCACCACAGCGGCACTCGCGATTCCGATGCGAGGCGCAGGCCGCGAGTGCGTCCGACCCCCAGCACTGCCGCCACCGTGGCGATGGGCAGCGCCCACACCAGGTGGGGCGCGCCAGCCCACCGGACGACCAGATACCACGGGACCGTGAGCGCGTGGAACGCGATCGTGCCCATCACCAGGTCGACGATGCCCGGATCCCGGCCACCCCGGATCAGGCGCCAAGCCAGCATCCCTGGAAGCGCGAACGCGAACGCCTGCAGCACCAGGAAGGACACCACGGCACGCAACCCCACGCCGCTCTCGTGCAGCGGCAGCGCGTAGCAGAGTACGACCACGACGCCCGGCGCGAACCTCCCCGGCGTACCGCCGAGCCTCCGGGTCCCAGCCCAGCCGGTGCGCCGACAGGCAGCTCGACGAGCCGGCCGACTCGCCGTCGTCACAGCACCCGGGTCAGCCACGGACAGCAGTGTGCCAGCAGCACTAGAGTCGACCGGTGACCACCGCATCCGAAGCGGCCATCGAAGCCGCCGCTGTCCTGGCTGAGAAGACCGGCGTCGCCCGGCACGACATCGCTCTGGTGATGGGCTCGGGCTGGCTGCCTGCGGTCGATGCCCTCGGCGAGGCCGTCGCCGAGATCTCCACGACCGACCTGCCCGGCTTCGCTGCCCCCGCCGTCGCCGGCCACGCCGGCAAGGTCCGCTCGGTGCGCTCGGGTGAGCGCATGCTGCTGGTCTTCCTCGGCCGTACCCACTTCTACGAGGGCCTCGGGGTCACCGCCGTCGTACACGGCGTGCGCACGGCAGCCGCAGCGGGCTGCTCGACGATCGTGCTTACCAACGGCTGCGGCGGCCTCCGGGAGACCTGGTCGCCGGGGACCCCGGTGCTGATCAGTGACCACATCAACCTGACCGCGACCTCTCCGATCGAGGGCGCCAACTTCATCGACCTCACCGATCTCTACAGCCCACGGCTGCGGGCCCTGTGCCAGGAGATCGAGCCGGGCCTCGACGAGGGCGTCTACGTGCAGTTCCCGGGACCGCACTACGAGACGCCGGCCGAGATCGCCATGGTCCGCGCGATCGGTGGACACCTGGTCGGGATGAGCACGGCGCTCGAGGCGATCGCCGCGCGCGAGGCGAACATGGAGGTCCTGGGGATCTCGCTGGTCACCAACCTCGCTGCCGGTATGACAGGCGAACCGCTGAACCATGCCGAGGTGCTCGAGGCCGGCAACGCCGCCGCGACCCGCATGGGTCAGTTGCTCGGCGCCATCGTGCCGCGGATCTGAACCCGAGCGTGCACATCACGCGCTCTTGCGCAGAATCGCCTCGCCGACGAGGGCTCGGAAGTACGGCTGGGTGTCGTGCAGGACCTCGAAGGCGTCCCGGCTCAGGTGCAGCAACGTCGTCGCCGAACGGGTCACCACGGTCGCAGTCCGAAGCCGACGGTGCACGATGCCGAGCTCGCCCAGGATCTCGCCGGGCCGACAGCGGCCGAGGTCCACACCCCCACGGTGGACCTCGACGTCGCCGTCGAGCAGGACATAGGCCTTCTCCGGAGCGGTCTGCTCGTGGAGCAGTGCCCAACCCGGCTTGATCATCACCAGGTGACCGGCCTCGACCAGTGCGGCGAGCACGGCACCCGGGGCATCGGTGAAGCTGGGCACGCTGCCGAGCAGACGCATCTCGGCGCGGGAGTCGCCGCGCGGCGGCGGGCAGTAGGTGGTCATGAATCGCTTCGACATCGCCGGGACCTTCCACGAGTTTCGGGTGTTGCCCCTCAAGAGCACTCGTGCTCGGTCCTGATACAGCGGCATTGACTTGGAGTGCACTCGAAGGGTGAAGATGGCCAGGTGACCTCCCTGACCATCGCCGAGGCGGCCGAGCAGACAGGCCTGACCGCCCACACCCTGCGTTACTACGAGCGTGACGGGCTCATGCTCGGAGCAGTGGACCGGTCGGCTTCCGGGCACCGGCGCTACAGCGCACAGGACCTGACCTGGATCCTGCTGATCACCCGGCTCCGCTCCACCGGGATGCCGATTCGTGACGTACGCCGGTACGCCGGGCTGGTACGCGCCGGGTCCGGAAACGAGGCCGAGCGGCTCGCGCTCCTCAAGGCGCACCGCGCCCGGGTCGAGGTCCAGCTTGCGGAGGTGACCGGACACCTGCGGGCGATCGACCACAAGATCGGGATCTACGAGGGCCAGGTGGGCGCCGTCGCTTGACTTGGAGTGCACTCGAAGGCGTTGAGTGGTCCCATGACTGAATTGAGCACACGCACTCTGGGGACCGTCTCACCGCTGACCGTCTCGACCCTCGGCCTGGGCTGCATGGGGATGTCGGAGTTCTATGGCGCGACCGACGAGGCCGCCGGGATCGACACGATCCATCGCGCCCTCGACCTCGGTGTCACGTTCCTCGACACGGCCGACATGTACGGCCCCTTCACCAACGAGCAGCTGGTCGGCAAGGCGATCGCAGGCCGCCGTGACGAGGTCCAGCTCGCCACCAAGTTCGGCAACGAGCGCGCCCCCGACGGCACCCGCATCGGGATCAACGGCAGCCCGGAGTACGTGCGCTCGGCGTGCGACGCCTCGCTGGTCCGGCTCGGCGTCGACCACATCGACCTCTACTACCAGCACCGCGTCGACAAGTCCGTCCCGATCGAGGAGACCGTCGGCGCCATGGCCGAGCTCGTCGAGGCCGGCAAGGTCCGCCACCTCGGACTCTCCGAGGCGTCCGCCGCGAACATCCGCAAGGCGCACTCGACCCACCCGATCACCGCGCTGCAGACCGAGTACTCGCTGTTCACGCGCGACCTGGAGGACGAGATCCTCGGCGTCATCCGCGAGCTCGGCATCGGCCTGGTGCCCTACTCGCCGCTCGGCCGCGGCATGCTGACCGGCAAGCAGGAGTGGACGACACTCGAGGACGGCGACGGTCGTGCGTCGGCGTACTTCCCGCGCTTCCAGGGCGAGGCGCTCGAGGCCAACCTGAAGCTGGTCGACGCGATCGGCAAGGTCGCCGCCGACAAGGGCTGCACCCCTGGTCAACTTGCCCTGGCGTGGGTCCTGGCCCAGGGAGAAGACGTGGTCCCGATCCCGGGCACGAAGCGGGTCAAGTACCTCGGGGAGAACGTCGCCGCCGCCGCGGTCACCCTGACGTCCGAGGAGCTCGCCCACCTCGAGCAGGTCGTCCCCCGCAACGCCGTCCTCGGAGACCGGTATGGCGACATGACCCACATCGACAAGTGAGCGAGCGCACGGCGGTCATCGAGCGTGTCGAGATGCGGTGACCGCCGTGCGGGTCCTTCGTCGCACCGTGTAGAAAGGGCGCATGGCAACCATTGCGTTCGGTGACTCACAAGCACACACCGTCGGCGACATCCCCGCGAAGGGCTCGAAGGCGCCGTCCTTCACCCTCGTAGCCGCCGACCTCTCCGACCTGTCCTCGGCCGACCTGACCGGTCGCACCGTCATCAGCATCTTCCCGAGCATCGGCACCGGCGTCTGCCAGGCCAGCGTGCGGAAGTTCAACGAGCTGGCCGCCGGGCTCGAGGAGACGACCGTCCTCAACGTCTCGATGGACCTGCCCTTCGCCCTGGCTGGCTTCTGCGCGGCCGAGGGACTGGAGAACGTCACGGTGGCCTCGGGCTTCCGCTCGACGTTCGGGCAGGACTACGGCATCACGCTGACCGACAGCAAGTTCGCCGGACTGTACGGCCGTGCCGTCGTGGTCGTCGATACCGACGGCACCGTGCTGCACAGCGAACTCGTCCCGGCGGTCGGCCAGGAGCCGGACTACGACGCAGCGATCGCGGCGCTCGGCTAGAGCGACCCGAACCGGGCGGCCAGTCCGTCCTCGGCACCGCGCATCATCGCGTGGTGGTTCCACCTCAGCAGCGGCTTGACGAGCGCTGAGGCGAGGGCGAACAGCGGAGCGGTGGCGCGCACGTGCTGCTCGAACTCGAGCCGGGTACCGCCGGGGACCGGCGTCAGGCGCCACTGCGCCGTTCCACTGATCGGGCCGCCGATGGCAACCCGCAACAGCTGCGGAGCGCGGCTCGCGGCGTGCAGGTGCAGCTCGAGGTCGTAGGGCAGGCGCGAGCGGCAGATCACGAGCGCGTCCTCGGGCCCCAGGCTCGCCACGGCGACGACCTGGGGCCACCAGGACCCGAAGTTCTCCAGGTCGACCAGCAGGGCGTGCACCTGCTCGGGAGGCGCGGCCACCGCGGTGGTGTGGCTGAAGGAGTAGTCCCGGATGCTCACCCCCACGACGCTAGTACGTCGTGCCACTAGTCTCGCGACCATGAGTGCAGACCTCCTTGCCTCCGCTCGCGCCTGGGCCGCTGCGGATCCCGACCCGCACACGCGCGCCGAGCTCGAGGCCCTGATCGCTGCCGAGGACCTCGACGAGATCGCGGACCGTTTCGACGGCACCCTGGAGTTCGGGACCGCAGGCCTGCGTGGTGCCCTCGGTGCCGGCCCGAACCGGATGAACCGGGTCGTCGTGCTGCGTGCGGCCGCCGGGCTCGCGGCGTACCTGAAGGATCGGGGTGCGGGCAGCAGCGACGCCGTCGTGATCGGCTACGACGCCCGCCACAACTCCGACGTGTTCGCCCGTGACACCGCCGAGGTGATGACCGGCGCGGGCCTGCGGGCCCTGCTGCTCCCCCGGCCGCTGCCGACGCCGCTCCTGGCCTTCGCGATCCGCGAGCTCGACTGCGTCGCCGGCGTGATGGTGACTGCCAGCCACAATCCTCCGGAGGACAACGGCTACAAGGTCTACCTCGGTGACGGCAGCCAGATCGTGCCCCCAGCCGATCACGACATCGCGGCCCACATCGCCGCCGTCGGCCCGGTGGCCGACATCGCCCGCGGGACTGACGCGGTGGTGCTCGACGAGGCAGTGATCGAACGCTACGAACGATCGATCGCCGCCCTGGTCGGGCCCGGCCCGCGCGACCTCCGGATGGTCTACACGCCCTTGCACGGCGTCGGCGGTACGACGGTCCAGCGGGTGCTGGAGCTGGCCGGTTTCGCGGCGCCGTACGAGCCTCCGGCGCAGTCGGACCCGGACCCGGACTTCCCGACGGTGGCGTTCCCGAACCCCGAGGAGCCCGGCGCGATGGACCTGGCGATGGCGCTGGCAGCCGAGGTCGATGCCGACATCGTGGTCGCGAACGATCCCGACGCCGACCGGTGCGCGGTGGCGGTCCCGCCCAGGAAGGGATACGAGTCGCACGGCTGGCAGATGCTGCGCGGCGACGAGGTCGGCGTCCTGCTGGCCCGACACCTGCTGGCACGGGGCAAGAACGGCGTCTACGCGGCCTCGATCGTCTCCTCCAGTCTGCTCGGAGCGATGGCCGAGGAGGCAGGACAACCCCATCAGGTGACGCTGACCGGCTTCAAGTGGATCGGCAGGATCCCGGGCCTGGCGTTCGGGTACGAGGAGGCGCTGGGCTACTGCGTCGACCCGGATCATGTGAAGGACAAGGACGGTGTCTCCGCGTTGCTGCTGGTCTGCGAGATGGCGGCTGCCGCGAAGGACGAGGGCCTGGACCTTCGCGACCTCCTCGACGACCTGGCCCGGACCCACGGTCTGCACGCGACCGACCAGCTCAGCGTCCGGTTCACCGACGTGGGCCAGATCCCGGCGACGATGGCACGGTTGCGCGAGAGCCCGCCGCAGACTCTCGGCGGCCTCCGGGTCGAGACCGTGGTCGACCTCGCCGCCGGCTCTGCCGACCTGCCGCCGACCGATGGTCTGCGATTCGCGCTCGCCGATCGGGCCCGCGTGATCGTGCGGCCCTCAGGGACCGAGCCGAAGGTGAAGTGCTACCTCGAGGTGGTCGTCCCGGTCGAGCCTGTCGAGGACGGCGTGGATGCCGCTCGGATCGTCGCCGCCGGTCGGCTGGACGCGATCCGCGCCGACCTGTCGAAGGCGGCCGGTCTGTGAGACCAGGCAACCGACCTGATCGCAGCCCCTGATCAGACCAGCCAGGTCACTGCCAGCGCCAGCAGCATCGCGCCGATGAGCACCAGCTCCAGGATCGCCCAGTTCCGGCGAACGCGTACGTCGGGTGCGCTGGCCTCCCTGGCCCGGGCCGCCGCGGCGAGAATCTGTTCGATCATCAGGTCGGCGATCGCGTCGGGGCCGTCGGTGCGCGCGTACTTGGGCTTGACCGACGTCGGTTCGGGCGCGAGCTCGACGCGACCGCCGAAGCCCGCGATGCCGACGGATCGCCTCCGTTTGCGACCGGCCAGGGTTCTGATCGGTCGTCCGACCGCGACCGCGTCGTACGAGCCGCCGGAGACCGTCCGGACCCGGGTGACGGCCCGGACCTGGACGGTGTCGACGTCAGCCAGCCCCAGCAGCCAGGAGGAGAGCGGGTTGCGCAGCTCGAGGGTCTCGTCCTCGACGATGATCCGTGGCCGGAGCATGAAGGTCCACAGCACGACCGCGGCCGCACCGGCGCCCAGGGACCAGCGGGTCGTGAGCAGATCGTGACCGGCGAACGGCAGCCAGACCGCCGCGACCAGGCAGCCGAGGACTCCGAGCATCCCCGTGATCGCGCCCGACGTGGGCCCGTAACGCTGCTCGACCTTCGCCTTCGCCATCCGGCCAGCCTAAGCGGACCCCCGCCCGAACCCGGGATTGGCCGGGGACGCGAGAACGCTCCTAGACTGCTGAGATGACCACCCTGAAGGCAACGGCGCCTCCGGTCGGGCCGGACCGCTTGGCCGCGTTCGCGGACGCGACCGCCTCGGAGTCGGCGCTCCGGCGGTTCCTGCACGGACTGCCCGGCGTGGACCAGGTGGGAGCCGAACAGCGTGCGGCCGCCCTCGGGACCCGGTCCATCAAGACCACCGCCAAGGCGTTCGCGCTGGATCTCGCCATCACGATGGTCGACCTGACCACGCTCGAGGGGATGGACACCCACGGCAAGGTCAAGGCGCTGTGCGCCAAGGCGATGCACCCCGACCCGACCGATCCGGGATGCCCCTCGACGGCCGCGGTCTGCGTCTACCCCGACATGGTCGCGACCGCGAAGAGGGCCCTCGGCTCCTCGGGGGTTCACGTCGCCGCGGTGGCGACAGCCTTCCCCAGCGGCCGGGCAGCCCTCGACATCAAGCTTGCCGACACCGCGGACGCGGTCGAGGCCGGTGCCGACGAGATCGACATGGTGATCGACCGGGGCGCCTTCCTCTCGGGCCGTTATCTGGAGGTCTTCGAGGAGATCGTGGCCGTCCGCGCGGCCTGCGCCCGGCCCGACGGCGGCCACGCGCACCTGAAGGTGATCTTCGAGACCGGCGAGCTCCAGACCTACGACAACGTACGTCGTGCGAGCTGGCTGGCGATGATGGCCGGCGCGCACTTCATCAAGACCTCCACCGGCAAGGTGCAACCCGCCGCGACCCTGCCGGTCACGATGATCATGCTCGAGGCGGTCCGCGACTTCCGCGAGGCGACCGGGCAGATGGTCGGCGTGAAACCGGCCGGCGGGATCCGGCACAGCAAGGACGCCATCAAGTACCTCGTGACGGTCAACGAGATCGCCGGGGAGGACTGGCTCGATCCGGACTGGTTCCGCTTCGGAGCCTCGACGCTCCTGAACGACCTGCTGATGCAGCGCTCCAAGATCAAGACCGGGCACTACTCCGGTCCCGACTACGTGACGTTGGACTGATCCAGATGACCTTCGAGTACGCCCCCGCGCCGGAGTCCCGCGCGATCGTCGACATCAAGCCGTCCTACGGCCTGTTCATCGACGGTGAGTTCGTCGACGGGCACGGCAAGTCCTTCAAGTCGATCAGCCCGAGCACCGAAGAGGTGCTGGCCGAGGTCGCCGAGGCGAACGACGCCGACGTCGACGTAGCCGTGAAGGCGGCGCGCCGCGCGTACACCCGGGTCTGGTCGAAGATGTCCGGAGCCGAACGCGGTAAGTACCTCTTCCGGATTGCGCGGATCATCCAGGAGCGGGCCCGCGAGTTCGCGGTCCTGGAGTCGATCGACAACGGCAAGCCGATCAAGGAGACCCGCGACGTCGACATCCCTCTCGTCGCCGCGCACTTCTTCTACTACGCAGGCTGGGCCGACAAGCTCGCGTACGCGCTGCCAGGAAACGGGAACAACGGCGCTGATCCCCAGCCACTCGGGGTCGCCGGCCAGGTCATCCCGTGGAACTTCCCGCTGCTGATGCTCGCGTGGAAGATCGCGCCGGCACTGGCCTGCGGCAACACCGTCGTGCTGAAGCCGGCCGAGACCACGCCGCTGACAGCGCTGCTGTTCGCGGAGGTCTGCCAGCAGGCCGACCTGCCTGCTGGCGTGGTCAACATCCTTACCGGCGCCGGCGAGACCGGACGCGCGATCGTGGCGCACCCGGGAGTCGACAAGGTGGCCTTCACCGGCTCGACCGATGTCGGCCGGGCCATCGCCAAGTCCGTCGCCGGGACGGACAAGCGGGTCACCCTGGAACTCGGCGGCAAGGCCGCGAACATCGTGTTCGACGACGCGCCGCTGGACCAGGCGATCGAGGGCATCGTCAACGGCATCTTCTTCAACCAGGGCCACGTCTGCTGCGCCGGGTCGCGGCTGCTCGTCCAGGAGTCGGTGGCCGACGAGGTCATCGCCACGTTGAAGCGCCGGATGAAGACCCTGCGCGTCGGCGACCCGCTGGACAAGAACACCGACATCGGCGCGATCAACTCCGCGGAGCAGCTCGCCAAGATCCGGGAGCTCTCCGACATCGGCGAGGCCGAGGGCGCCGGCCGCTGGTCCCCGGCGTGTGACCTGCCGCAGACCGGCTTCTGGTTCCCGCCGACGATCTTCACCGGGGTCAGCCAGGCACACCGGATCGCCCGCGAGGAGATCTTCGGACCGGTGCTGTCGATCCTGACCTTCCGGACGCCGAAGGAGGCGGTGGAGAAGGCGAACAACACCCCCTTCGGGCTCTCCGCGGGCATCTGGACAGACAAGGGCTCGCGGATCCTCTGGATGGCCTCGCAGCTACGCGCCGGCGTGGTGTGGTCGAACACGTTCAACCGCTTCGACCCGGCCTCGCCGTTCGGCGGGTACAAGGAGTCGGGCTACGGCCGCGAGGGCGGCCGCCACGGACTGGAGGCCTACCTGCGATGAGCGCGCGCCTTGATGTGAAGAAGACCTACAAGCTGTACATCGACGGGGAGTTCCCACGCTCGGAGTCGGGCCGCAGCTACGTCGTCGCGGACGCCAAGGGCGGCTTCCTCGCGAACGCGTCCCAGGCCTCGCGCAAGGACGCCCGCGACGCCGTACGGGCTGCACGGTCGGCCTTCGGCGGGTGGTCAGGGCGGACGGCGTACAACCGCGGACAGGTGGTCTACCGGATCGCCGAGGTGCTCGAGTCCCGCCGTGACCAGTTCGAAGCCGAGCTGCGCAGCAGCGAGGGCGTCACGCCCGCCAAGGCGCGAACGTTCGTCGACGCGGCCATCGACCGGCTCGTCTGGTATGCCGGTTGGGCGGACAAGATCGCTCAGGTCGTCGGCGGTGCCAACCCGGTCGCCGGCCCGTACTTCAACCACTCCGCGCCCGAGCCGAGCGGGGTGATCGCGATCATCGCCCCAGCGGGCCCGCTGCTCGGTCTCGTGAGCGTCGTCGCTCCGGTGATCACCACCGGCAACACCTGCGTCGTGATCGCCAGCGAGCCGCATCCGCTGACGGCGATCACCCTCGCCGAGGTGATGGCGACCAGCGACCTACCCGGGGGCGTGGTCAACGTGCTCACCGGCTCGGTGGCCGAGATCGCCCCGTGGCTCGCCTCGCATTCGGACGTCAACGGCATCGACCTGACCGGCGTGACGGACCCGGGCCTGGGCCGCACGTTGGAGGAGGCGGCCGCCGAGAATCTCAAGCGGGTACGTCGTCCCGGCCTCGAGGACCTGCTGGCGACACCCGCCCTGGACCGGATGACTAAGTTCCTGGAGACCAAGACCGTCTGGCACCCGATGGGTCTGTGAACGAGGGTCTGGGAGGTTGCCTCAAGTCATCGTCGTCGCCGGGCCGTCCGGCTCCGGGAAGTCACGTCTCTGCCGGCGGCTCGGACTGCCCACCCTGAACCTCGACGACTTCTACAAGGACGGCGACGACCCGAACGTCGACTGGGACTCCCCCGAATCGTGGAACACGGCAGCCGCCGTGGCAGCCATCCTCGAGCTGGCAACGTCGGGGACCGCCGAGGTGCCGACCTACGACATCTCGACGAGTCGGCGTACCGGCCTGCACCGGCTCGACCTCGCCGGCAGTCAGTACTTCCTCGCCGAGGGCATCTTCGCTCCCGAGATCGTGGCTGAGTGCCGCCGCCTCGGACTCCTTGCCGACGCGGTCTGCGTGACCCAGCACCCGGTGCTCACCTTCGTACGACGGCTGGGCCGCGACCTTCGGGAGCACCGCAAGCCACCACTCGTGCTCCTTCGTCGGGGCCTTCGCCTCGCGCTGCACCAGCGTCGGGTGGTGGATCGAGCGGTGGTATCGGGATGCCGGGTCGTATCTCCTGAGGTCGGCTACATCGAGATCAATCTGTTACTCGTTTGAGGTACTTTCCCCTTGTTCCTAGGGCTTTTCTGTCGGTGGGGGTTCCTAGAGTCTCTGCATGACGTCGCCCACTAGCCTTGGTCTTCGGGCCGTTCTGGCTGAGGCTCGACGTCAGCGTGCTGAGGCCGATCGTGCTGAGGCTGGGGTGCTGGTGGCCGCGGTGGAATGGGCGGTGCTCAATCAGGTCACCGATCCAGAGGCTGCGGCCAGGTGGGGTGATGCGCCGGTGACCCGGCGGGCACGCAACGTCGCCCCCGAGACCATGTGCCTGTCGATGGAGGCGGCTGCGTTCGTCGATGCCCAGGTCGCGGGTCATGCCCCCAAGATCGGCACCGCGGCGCTGCCGCGGCTAGGTCTCCTTCAACGGGACCTTGGCGGTGTGGGGCGAGCTCGACCTGGCCGATGCCCTCGACCTCGACGATGCCATCGCGGCCGGTGCAGCCCAGCTGGCCAACCTGGGCTGCGAGGACTCCCTGAACACCCGCCGGGCCGCAGCCCCTGGGCATCCTGACCCGCGGCGAACAGCCGCTGCCCGTGCCAGTGCTTGAGGTTGCCCAGCAAACGTCTCGAAACCACTGCCGTGATCTCACCCTGTAGGTTCACCTCGACGACTCCGGGCTGGCCAAGGTCGAGGGCCACGGCCTGCTGACCGTCGAGCAGATCCGCACCTGGTGCGGATCCTCCCAGGTCACCATCAAGCCGGTCATCAACCTCAACACACCGATCACCAGCACCGGCTACCAACCCTCTGCGGCCCTGCGCGAACAAGTCATCCTGCGCGACCAGACCTGCGTGTTCGCCCACTGCAACCGCTCAGCCAGGACAGCCGATCTCGACCACATCGAGCCCTACGACCCCAACGGGCCACCCGACGAGACCACCACCGCCAACCTCGGTTCCCTGTGCCGGCCCCACCACCGCCTCAAGACCTTCGGCGGCTGGAGCTACACGATGATCGAACCCGGCACCTTCCTGTGGCGAAGCCCCTACGGCTACCACTACCTCCGCGACCAAACCGGCACGACGGACCTCACCCGCAGACCCGTTCACCCACCGGGCTCTTGACCCCGCTGTGAATGAATGAGAGAGTTTTCATACTTTCTCTCATTGGGGCACCCATGACGCTGGACACCGACCTCAGGGCGGCGAGCAACACGCTCGACGACCGCGATCCGGGGCTCGATGCTGCGCTGGCTGCGTTTCTCGACTTCGGGATCCGGCGCACCAGCATGGGCGAGATCGCCCGGCGCGCCGGCATCAGCCCGGCAACGCTCTACCGCCGCTACGCCCAGAAGTCCGAGGTGGTGATGGCCGTCGGCCTGCGGGAGGCACAGCGCGATCTCGGCTACATCGACGCCAAGGTCGACCGCACCGCTCCCCCGTTGCACCAACTGACCCAGCTCTACGCCGTAGTCAGCCACCGCCTGCGTGACAACCAGCTGCTGCAACGGGTCCTCGCCACCGAGCCCGAGACCGTCCTCCCCCGCCTCACCCTCGAGGCCGGACCCCTGCTCGACATGGGTCGTGCCTACCTGGCTGCGTTCCTGGTGCGCCTCCAGGACGACGGCCACCTGCCGGCGTACGACGTCGCGCCGGTGGCGGACTGGCTCACCCGGTTGGCACACTCCGAGATCCTCACGCCCGCCGCCAGCCCGCTGACGGAAGCCGAGACCCGGAGCTTCGTCCGCGATCACCTCGCACCGTTCGTCAAGCTCTCCACCGCCGAAGGACAGACCCGATGACCAGCACCCTGCCCGCCCGCGATGTCGAGCGCACTACGGAGACCGATCGGCCGCGCCGCTGCGCGGAACCCGGTGGCATCCTCTGGGACGGCGTCGGGATGATCACCTTCTCGTTCACCAGCGGCAGCGCGTTCCTGCTTCAGACGATGGAGCCGTCGATCGCCGCAGTCGTCGACAAGCACTCCACCTTCCGGACCGACCCGATCGGCCGCGGCCTGCGCAGCCTGGCCTCGGTGATGATGTGGGTCTACGCCGACGAGGAGTCGCTGGCCGAGGTCGAACGACTCCGCGAGATGCACTCGACCCTCGACGCTGTCGACGACAACGGCGTCCGGCACACCGCACTGTCCTCGGGCCCGTGGGCCTGGGTGCTCCTGACCGGCGTGCACGCCTTCACCGTGGGCGAGAAGTACTTCGGCACCCATCGAGGCGGCAGCGACGTCGATGCGATGTACGAGGAGATGAAGCAGCTCATGCGCGGCTTCAAGGTCGCCGAGAAGGAGATCCCGCCGACGTACGCCGAGTTCGTGACGTTCTTCGACGCCAAGGTCGCCGAGCAGCTCGACACCAACAACGTGGCACAGGACTTCCTCGTCGGCGTACGCCATCCCGGGCCGCCGCTCGGCACGCCTCGCTGGCTGCGTCCGCTGTGGAACGCGCTGATCAACCCGATCGGGTACGTGCAGTACCTCTCCGTGGTCGGCACGCTGCCCGAGGTGGCTCGCACGAAGCTCGATGTCGGTTGGAGCCGGCGCCAGGAGTTGCAGCTGCGGATCTTCGGCCGGGTCGTGGGCAGGTTGGTTCCGTTGCTCCCCGAGCGACTGCGCTACTTCCCGATCGCCTACGAGGCCCGCCGCCTCGAGCGCGACCGTCAGCGCCTTCGGAGGGTCATCGACCTCCGTCCGATGTGATCAGCGGAGCGCGGCATAGCCGGGCTTGATCACGCTGTTGATCAGCGCGAGCCGCTCCTCGAACCCGAGGAACGCCGACTTCATCGCGTTGACCGTCATCCACTGGAGGTCGTCCAGCCCGTAGCCGAAGGCATCGACCAGTGCGCCCATCTCACGACTCATCGACGTCCCGCTCATCAACCGGTTGTCGGTGTTGAGCGTGACCCGGAAGCGCAGCTGGACCAGCAGTCCGATCGGGTGCTCGGCAATCGATGCGGCGGCACCGGTCTGGATGTTGGAGTGCGGGCACAGCTCGAGCGGGATCCGCTTGTCCCGCACGTACGCCGCCAGCCGTCCCAGGCTCACCGAGCCGTCCGGCTCGACGCTGATGTCGTCGATGATCCGCACGCCGTGTCCGAGCCGATCGGCCCCGCACCACTGGATCGCCTCCCAGATCGAGGGCAGTCCGAAGGCCTCGCCGGCATGGATGGTGAAGTGCGCGTTCTCGCGCTGCAGGTATTCGAACGCATCCAGGTGCCGGGTCGGCGGATAGCCGGCCTCGGCGCCGGCGATGTCGAAGCCGACCACACCGCGATCGCGGTACGCGACGACCAGCTCGGCGATCTCGCGGGAGTTCGCCTGGTGCCGCATCGCGGTCAGGAGCTGGCGTACGACGATCGGTCTCCCGCGAGAACGCCCCGAGGCCGACTGCCCGTCCTCGAAGCCGGCCTGCACCGCCTCCACGACCTCCGCGAGCGTGAGTCCGCCCTCGAGGTGCTGCTCGGGGGCGTACCGGATCTCGGCGTACACGACACCGTCGGCGGCCAGGTCCTCCACGCACTCACGCGCCACCCTGCGAAGGTTCTCGGCCGACTGCATCACCGCGACGGTGTGCTGGAAGGTCTCGAGGTAACGCACCAGCGAGCCCGAATCCGCGGATTCGGTGAACCACCGCCCGAGTGACTCGGCATCAGCCGCCGGCAGCTCGTGCCCGATCTCCGCGGCCAGCTCGAGGACCGTTGCTGGTCTCAGTCCGCCGTCGAGGTGATCATGGAGCAAGACCTTCGGGACCAGACCGAGGGCCGCAGCGGTAAGTTCTGCCATGCCTCATCCAAGCATCCCGATCCAGGAGCGTCACCCATGCGTGTGTTCACCACCTTCGAGGAGATCGAAGCGGCAGTCGGCCACGAGATCGGTACCACCGACTGGGTCACGATCACCCAGAAACGCGTAAACGAGTTCGCCGACGCGACGGGCGACCACCAGTGGATCCACGTGGACGTCGAGAAGGCCAAGGACGGCCCGTTCGGCGGCACCATCGCGCACGGGTACCTGACCCTGTCCCTGATCCCGTGGCTCGGATCGATGCTGTTCAACCTGCAGACACCCGGCGCGAAGTTGAACTACGGCGTCAACAAGGTGCGGTTCCCGAACCCCGTGAAGGTCGGGTCCCGGATCCGCTCCACCGTCACCATCAACGCCGTCGTCGACATCCCGGCAGGCAAGCAGCTCACGGTGGGTCACGTCGTGGAGATCGAGGGCCAGGACAAGCCGGCGTGCGTCGCCGAGACCGTCGTGCTCCTGCTCGGCTAGCTTCTGGTTCAGCTCAGTCGTTCGATCACGAGCGGCGCCGGCTCGTAGGCCGTCCCTGGGGCCTCGATGTCGAAGCCGGCTGACAGTGCCTCCAGCGCCCGGTCGAAGCGCTCGGGTTCGTCGGTGTGCAGGGTGAGCAGCGGCTGGCCCTGGGTGACGTCGTCCCCGGGGCGCGCGTGCCACACGACGCCGGCCCCGTCCTGCACCGGATCGCCGAGGGCCGCCCGTCCGGCACCGAGCCGCCAGGAGGCGAGCCCGACCGCCATCGCGTCGAGCCGGGTCAGCACACCGGACGACGGTGCTGCCACGACGTGGGTCTCGCGCGCGACCGGAAGCGGCGCACCAGGGTCGCCTCCCTGGGCCCGAATCATCGCGTTCCACGAGTCCATCGCCGCGCCGGACGCGAGGACCGCCGCTGGATCCACGTCACCGCGGCCGGCTCCGGCGAGCATCTCGGTCGCCAGCGCGAGGGTCAGCTCGACGACGTCGGCCGGTCCACCGCCCGCGAGCACCTCGACCGACTCCCGGACCTCCAAGGCGTTGCCGGCGGTGAGCCCCAGCGGCGTCGACATGTCGGTCAGCAGCGCCACGGTGGGCATGCCCGCGTCGTTCCCGAGAGCGACCATCGTCCCGGCCAGCTCGCGAGCGCGGGAAAGGTCCTTCATGAAGGCGCCGGTCCCGACCTTGACGTCGAGGACCAGTGATCCCGAGCCCTCGGCGATCTTCTTGCTCATGATCGAGCTCGCGATCAGCGGGATCGCCTCGACCGTGCCGGTGACGTCGCGCAGCGCGTACAGCTTCTTGTCGGCCGGCGCGAGCCCGGCGCCGGCCGCGCAGATCACGGCGCCGACCTTCTCGAGCTGCGCGCTGAACTCCTCGTTGGTCAGCGAGGCCCTCCACCCGCTGATCGACTCGAGCTTGTCCAGCGTGCCGCCGGTGTGCCCCAGGCCCCGCCCGGAGAGCTGAGGGACTGCGACCCCGCATGCAGCGACCAGCGGAGCAAGCGGGAGGGTGATCTTGTCCCCGACACCACCCGTCGAGTGCTTGTCGGCGGTCGGTCGAGAGATCGCGGAGAGGTCCATCCGCTCCCCCGACGCGATCATCGCCGAGGTCCAGCGGGCGATCTCGTGCCTGGTCATCCCGTTGAGCAGGATCGCCATCGCCAGTGCCGACATCTGCTCGTCACGCACGATGCCGCGCGTGTAGGCGTCGACGACCCAGTCGATCTGGGAGTCGGTGAGCTCGCCGCCGTCCCGCTTGGCGGTGATCACCTCGATGGCGTCGTGCTCGCTCATGTCATCCTCCACCGGAGATGTGCAGGTCATCGGCACCGAACGCGTCGGGGAGCACCTCGTCCATCCGTCGTACGCCGGTCGCGGTCAGCACCTCGAGCTCGGGCCCGCCGTGCTCCCAGAGCAGCTGCCGGCAACGCCCGCACGGCATCAGCACCTCGCCGTGCGCGTTGACGCAGACGAAGTGGGTGAGCCGACCGCCACCGCTGAGCACCAGCTGCGAGATGAGCCCGCACTCGGCGCACAGCGTGACGCCGTACGCCGCGTTCTCGACGTTGCAGCCGGTCACGAACCGACCGTCGGTGACCCGGGCAGCCGCGCCCACCGGGAATTTCGAGTACGGCGCATAGGCGTTCTGCCTCGCCTTGATGGCAGCGCTGACCAGCACGTCCCAGTCGAAGTTCATGCCGCGTATCCCTTCCGGTGCTCCCGGGCGTCGACCGGCTCAGTCCTTGACATAGGGCTCCCCGTCGGCCGCCGGGGCGCGGACCTTGCCGACCAGCCCAGCGACGGCGACGATCGTCGCGACATACGGCAGCATCTGCAGGAAGTTCGACGGGATCGACGGCACGGTGATCGACAGCATCACCTGCAGTGCCTGGGCGAACCCGAAGAGCAACGCTGCGGCCACAGCGCCTCGGGGGCTCCACCGGCCGAAGATGAGGGCGGCCAAGGCGATGAAGCCGTTGCCCGAGGTGATGTTCTTCGAGAAGCCACCCACCGAGCCGACCGTGAAGTACGCGCCCCCGAGGCCGGCGATCGCTCCGCCGATCACCACGTTGCGGTAACGCATCGCGAGCACGTTGATGCCCACGGTGTCGGCTGCCTTGGGGTGCTCGCCGACGGCACGGGTGCGCAGGCCCCAGCGGGTCCGGAACAGCGCCACGTCGACGACGATGATGAGCACGTAGGCGAGGTAGACCACGAGGTTGGCCTGGAACAGCAACGGGCCGATCACGGGGAGGTGACTGAGCACAGGCACGTCGATCTCGCCGAGCACCTTCGGCGTGTTCAGCGAGGCGGTGTTCGGCTGCATGAACGCGTCGTAGAAGAACCCGGTCAACCCCAGGGCGAAGACGTTGAGCACCACGCCCAGGACGACCTGGTTGACCAGGTAGCGGATCGCGAAGACCGCCAGGAGCAGTCCCATGAGCCCACCGGCGACGGCCGCCGAGACCAGTCCCAGCACACTGCCCAGGACGGTGCCGAACAGGGCCGCGGCCCAGGCGCCCGCGAGCATCTGGCCCTCGATCGCCACGTTGATCACACCCGACCGCTCACACATGACACCCCCCAGCGCACCGAGGATCAGCGGCACGGCCAGCCCGATCGAGTTCTGCATCAGCCCCAGTACGTCGACCTGGGTCCCTTGGGCCCTGGCCGAGACCCAGCACAGGAACGCGGCCATGAAGGCGAGTCCGACGACCGCGGTCGCGATCGGCAGTGTGCCCTTGCTGAACCCACGCAGCGCCTGCCAGAGGCCGAGCAGCACGACGACCACGCCGAGGGCGATGATCACCGCCCGGCCGGGGACGTCGATGTTGTGCACCGAGAAGTAGGTGTTCGGGGCGTCGAACTTCAGGGCGGTCTTGTGCCCGGCACGCACTGCGGTGCCGAGCGCCCAGATCGTCACCACGCCGAGCGCGATGAACACCCCGCCGGTGCCGAGTCGGCGGGCCACGGTGCGGGTGGTGTCGACCACGTCGTGCTCGACGACGACGTCCTCGGTGCTGGCCAGGGTGGTCATCCGTTCCATCCCTTCGCCAGTGCGGCGCCGCTGGATCCGGTGGTGGCCTTGATCCGGTACAGCGCGCGGATGACCGCTGGCGCCGCGATGAACAGCACGATCAGGGACTGAAGGACCTGGACCAGGTCGATCGGGGTGTAGGCCTGCATCGTGGAGCCTCCGGCGTGCAGGGCCCCGAACAGGAGTCCGGCGAACACGATGCCGACGGCATTGGCCCGGCCGAGCAGCGCCACCGTGATCGCGTCGAACCCGATGCCGGCATCGATGTCGCCGGTGATCTGGGTGTTCGTCCCCAGGATCTGGCTGACACCGGCCAGGCCGCACAGCGCCCCGGCGATGAACATCACGGTGACGTAGGAGTTCTCGACCCCCATGCCCGCCGTACGGGCCGCGAACGGGTTGGCCCCGACCGCGCGCAGCTTGAAGCCGAGCGTGGAGTACTTCAGCAGCCACCACACGAACGCTGACGCGCCGAGGGCGAGCAGCAGCCCGGCGTGCACCCGCATGCTCGAGCCCAGCAGCGGCCAGAGGTGGACGTTGCCGTCGACCGGGTTCGAGATCGCCTGACCGTACGGCGGCGCCTGGAACCCGCGCACCGACAACAGGTAGGCGAGGGTGAAGAAGGCGATGTAGTTGAGCATGATCGTGGTGATCACCTCGTGCGCGCCGGTGCGCGCCTTGAGCAGGCCCGCGAGCCCGCCCCACAACCCGCCGCCGAGCATGCCGGCCAGGATCGCCAGGATGACGTGGAACGGCGCACTCATGTGCCAGTGGAAGCCGACGTAGCCCGCGAAGATCGCGCCCATGATGATCTGGCCCTGGCCACCGATGTTGAACAGGCCGGCCCGGAAGGCGAGCCCGACCGAGAGGCCGCCGACGATCAGCGGCGTCGCGTTGACGAGCGTTTCGGAGATCGGCCCGAGGTACCCCGCCGCCGTGTGGTTCGCCGCGGTGTGCGGGTTGTAGATCGCACCCTCGAACAGCGCCTTGTAGGCGTTCCCGATCGCGGATCCGGCCCGGGAGAACGTGTCCCAGGGGTAGGAGAAGAAGTACGAGGACGCGTCCCGCGTCGACTGGTCGGAGACGGCGATCAGGATCGCGCCGATCGCCAGCGCGGTGACGAAGGCGAGGAGCGTGACCAGGATCGTGCCGCCGACCGTCGAGCGCGGCGAGGACCCAGAGTCCGGTGGGACGACAGGCGGGTCTGCCGGCGCCTCGACTGCGGTGCCCGGCACCTCCTGCGGTGCGTCGTCCGCTACAGCTCCCGAGTCGGTCATGACACCTCCTGCGCCTGGTCGAGCCGGGTACCGGCCATCAGCAGCCCGATCTCCTCGGGGGCAGATCCGCCGGGAAGCTCCCCGATGATCTTGCCGCGGTACATCACCGCGATCCGGTCGGCGAGGCCGAGCACCTCGTCGAGCTCGGTCGAGATCAGGATCACCGCCGCGCCGTTGTCGCGCTCGCGAACGATCTGCTTGTGCACGAACTCCATCGAGCCGACGTCAAGACCGCGGGTCGGCTGCGCCACGATCAGCAGCTTCAGCGGCCGGGAGAGCTCACGGGCGAGCACGACCTTCTGCTGGTTGCCTCCCGACAGCGTCGACGCGGTGTGGTCGATCGAGCCGGTCCGGACGTCGTACTCCGAGATCCGCTGCTCGGCGTTCTCGGCGATCTTGCCCAGGTCGAGGCTGCCCACCCGCGAGAACGGCGCCCGGTCGTACAGGTCGAGGACCAGGTTCTCGGCGACCGTGAAGCTGCTCACCAGCCCGTCGTGCAGCCTGTCCTCGGGGACGTATCCGACCCCGCTCTCCAGGATGCTGTCGACGTGGGCCCGGGTGATGTCGCGACCGTCGAGCGTGATCTTCCCGGACTTCACCGCAGCCAGGCCCACGAGGGCCTCGGTGAGCTCGGTCTGGCCGTTGCCCTGCACCCCGGCCAGGGCGTAGATCTCGCCAGCGCGCACGTTGAAGCTGACGCCGTCGACGATCAGTGCGCCGACCGCGTCGATGATGCTGACGTTCTCGACCTTCACGACCTCGGCACCGGGCCTGGCGGCGGACTTGTCGATGTTGAGCTGCACCGGGCGGCCCACCATCAGCGAGGCGAGCTCGGCCGCGGTCGAGGTGGGATCGGCCTCGCCGACGACCTTGCCGCGCCGGATGACGGTGATCCGGTCGGCGACGGCACGGACCTCGCGAAGCTTGTGGGTGATGAACACGATGGAGGTACCGGCCGCCTTGAGCGTCCGCATGACCTCCATCAGATCGTCGGTCTCCTGGGGCGTCAGTACGGCGGTGGGCTCGTCCAGGATCAGCACTTTGGCGTTGCGGACGAGCGCCTTGAGGATCTCCACGCGCTGCTGTACACCGACCGGGAGGTCCTGGACGAGCGCGTCGACGGGCACGTGCAAGCCGTAGCGCTGGGCTACCTCCTCGACCTCGCGACGAGCGCTGCGGCGGTCGAGGAACCCGAACCGTTTGGTGCGCTCGTGACCGAGCTCGACGTTCTCGGCGACGGTGAAGACCGGGATCAGCATGAAGTGCTGGTGCACCATCCCGATGCCGGCCGCCATCGCATCGCCCGGGCCGGAGAACTTGACCGGAACGTCGTCGATCAGGATCTCGCCGTCGTCGGGCTGGTACAGCCCGTAGAGCGTGTTCATCAGCGTGCTCTTGCCGGCACCGTTCTCCCCCAGCAGGGCGTGGATCTCGCCGGGCTCGACCACCAGGTCGATGGAGTCGTTGGCGATGAGCGTGCCGAACCGCTTGGTGATGCCACGCAACTCCAGCTTCACGAACGTCCCCTCTCAAGCGTCGCGTTTCACCCTAGTCGTGCTGCCCGGTGGACAGTCGACCATCTGCGACCGAAGGCGGCAACAGGGGAGCACCAGTGAACTGGTGCTCCCCTGCTCGTGCTTCGGTTCAGCGGCTACCGCAGTCGATCACTTCGGCTGGCTCGGCGAGGTGATCTGGATCGAGCCGTTCTCGATGCCCGTGGTGATCGCAGCGAGCTCGGCCTTGGTGGACGCCGGCACGACCGAGTCGAAGTTGTGGAACGGCGCCAGGCCGGTGCCACCGTTCTTCAGGGTGCCGATGTAGCTGCCGCTCGGGAAGGTACCGCTCGCGACCGCGTTGGCGTAGGTCGTGACCGACGAGGCCAGGCCCTTCGTCACGCTGGTGAGGAAGTACTTGCCGTACTGCGGGGCGCTGACGAAGCCGTCGGTGTCGACCCAGATCACCGAGACCTTGCCGCCGGAGGCAGCGGCAGCCGCTCCGGAGCCGAGGCCGGTGCCACCGGCGACCGGAAAGATGATGTCGGCACCCTGCTGGATGAAGGCGTCGGAGATCGTCTTGCCCTTGTTCAGGTCGGTGAAGGAGCCAGCGAACGTGCCGGCCTTCTGGTTCTTCTCGTTCCAGCCGAGGACCTTGACGCTCTTGTGCTTCTGGGCGTTGTAGTACTGCACGCCCTCCCAGAAGCCGTCCATGTAGATCGTGACCGGCGGGATGTTGAGTCCGCCGTACGTCGCGACCTTGCCGGTCTTGCTCATGGCAGCGGCCAGGTAGCCGCCGAGGAACCCGCCCTGCGCGGTGTTGTACTGCAGGCCGTAGACATTGGCCAGGCCCTGGTTGGAGTTGTCGATCTCGGCGTAGTGCTGGTTCGGGTTGGCCTTCGCGATCGTCGCGACGGCCTGGTACATCAGGCCACCGACGGCGATGACCGTGTCGCAGTTCGCGTTGGTCTCGGCCGTCAGGTTCGGCGTGTAGTCGTTCTGCGAGTTCGACGCGACGTAGGAGACCTTGATGTTCGGGTTCGCCGCGGCCGCTGCGGTCAGGCCGGCGTACGAGGACTGGTTGAACGAGTGGTCGTCGACGCCACCGGTGTCGAGCACCATGCAGGCGCTGATCTTCTTGCCCGAGCTGGTCGGGTTGTTGCCGCTGTTGGACGCAGGCTTGCTGCCGCATCCGGCAGCGACGAGCAGTACGGCGCTGGTCAGTGCCACGATCTTGGTTGCGTGACGCAAGGGCTTCTCCTCAATTGGGACGCCCGGCGGCGTCGCGAAACGATGGCTCACCCTAATCACAGAATCAGGCTCGACCCGCGCCGCGACACATTTGTTATCGGTCGGTGACCTCAGCGCCCACCGCGGTCGACGCGAGCACCTTGGCGCCGATCGCGACCGCCCGTTCGTCGACTCGCAGGTCCCCCTGGTGCAGGTCGTACGTCGGCCCTCCCGGCGTCCGGGTCCCCAGGCGTCCGAGCGCTCCCGGGACGTGCTCGAGGTACCACGCGAAATCCTCGCCTCCGAGGCTCTGGGCCGTCGGGACGAGCCCACCCTCGGCGGTCGAGGCGACGACCGCGCGACCCATCGCGGCGGTCGCGCCCGGGGCGTTCACGACCGGCGGGACACCGCGGACGTAGGTGATCTCCGTGGACACGCCGTACGGGAGCATCAGCTGGCCGATCGCCTCGGTGACCACCGCTTCCGCCTCCGCCCACGCCAGCGCATCGAGCATCCGTACGGTGCCCGCCAACCGGCCCACCGACGGGATCACGTTCGCCGCCGAGCCAGCCTGGACCAGCCCCCAGACCACGCTCACCCCGGACCGCGGGTCCAGGCGGCGCGACAGCACGGCCGGCAGGTCGGTGACGAGCTTGCCGAGGGCGAAGGTGAGGTCCTCGGTCAGGTGTGGCCGCGAGGTGTGGCCTCCGCGGCCGCTGAGCACCACGCTGAGCGAGTCGGCCGCTCCGGTCTGTGGCCCCTCGCGCAGTCCGACGAAGCCCACGTCGGTGGCCGGGTCGCAGTGCAGCATGAAGATCGCCTCGACGTCCTTCAGGGCCCCCGCCTCGATCATGGCCAGTGCGCCGCCGGGCATGATCTCCTCGGCGGGCTGGAAGACGAGGCGGACCCGCCTGGTCAGCCGGTCGGCCACCCCCGCGAGCGCGATCCCCGCCCCCAGCAGCGAACTCGTATGCACGTCGTGCCCGCAGGCGTGCGCCACGCCCTCGACCGTGCTGCGCCACGGGTCGGGAGTCAGGTCCGACACGGGCAGCGCGTCCAGGTCCGCGCGCAGCGCCACGACCGGTGAGTCGAGCGGTCCGATGTCGACGATCAGCCCCGAGGCGCCGACCCGCGACGGCGTCAGGCCGGCCGCGATGAGCCGGTCGGCAACGCGACCCGCGGTGCGTTCCTCGTGCCAGGAGAGCTCGGGGTGCGCGTGCAGGTCGCGACGGAACTCGACCAGCTCATCGGCCGCGGCGTCGATCCGGGTACGGACCAGGTCGCCGAGTTCGTCAGCAGGAGCAGGCGCACGGGTGGACACGGACACCGAGGTTACCCGCAGTGGCGTCCGCCAGGGCGTTCAGTCCCGGTCGTAGGCCGCCAGCAACCGGTCCGCAGCCACCGGAGCGGTCAGCTCGCCGGCCAACACGGCGCCGCGCACCTCGTCCCGGATCATCGCCACCCCTGGGGAGCGCCGCAGCCGCTCGGCGAGCTCGTCGCGCACCAGTGCCCAGGTGAACTCGAGCTGCTGCCCGGCGCGCTTGGTCGCGAGCCCGTCCTCCCCGAGGGAGGAGCGGTGATCGACGACGCGGTTCCAGACGTTGTCCACGTCGACGCCGTGCAGGCCGGAGCAGGTGAGCACCGGCGGCACCCAGGTGCCGGTGCCGGAGTAGACCAGGCGAAGAGCACCGGCGAGCTCCCGGGCGGCGGATTTCGCCTCCAGCTCGCGGTCACCGTCGGCCTTGTTGACGGCGATCACGTCGGCGATCTCGAGGATGCCCTTCTTGATGCCCTGCAGCTGGTCGCCGGTCCGGGCGAGGGTGAGGAACAGGAAGGTGTCGACCATGCCCGCGACCGTGATCTCGGACTGGCCGACGCCGACGGTCTCGACGAGCACGACGTCGTACCCGGCTGCTTCGAGGACCAGCATCGCCTGGGTCGTCGTCCGGGCGACACCGCCGAGCGTGCCCGCGGACGGGCTGGGCCGGATGTACGCGTTCGGGTCGGCTGAGAGGGTGGCCATCCGGGTCTTGTCCCCGAGCACCGATCCCCCCGTGCGCACGCTCGACGGGTCGACCGCGAGCACGCCGACCCTGAGGCCGGTCGAGGTGAGGTAGGTGCCCAGCGCCTCGATGAACGTGGACTTCCCGACGCCCGGTACGCCGGAGATGCCGACGCGAACCGTGCTCGTCGGGGCGCCGCCGGCGAGCTCCGTCAGCAGCTTGCGAGCAGCCGCGCGGTGGTCGGCACGCGAGCTCTCCACCAATGTGATGGCGCGGCTGAGCGCCGTCCGGTTTCCTTCGCGGATCCCCGTGACGAGTCCAGCGACGTCGGTCCCGGACTTCGGGTCCAAGTCAGTGACCGAGCCGTTCGGTGAGCTTGGCGAGCAGCTCCAGCGCAGAGTCGGCGATCACCGTTCCCGGCGGGAACACAGCAGCGGCGCCCATCTCCAGCAGCGTCGGTACGTCGTCCGGCGGGATGACACCGCCGACGACCACCATGATGTCGTCGCGTCCGAGGTCGGCCAGCGCCTTCTTCAGCGCCGGGACCAGGGTGAGGTGTCCGGCTGCCAGCGAGTTCACGCCGACGAGGTGCACATCGGCGTCGACCGCCTGCTGGGCGACCTCTTCGGGGGTCGCGAACAGGGGACCCACGTCGACGTCGAAACCGAGGTCGGCGAACGCGGTGACGATGACCTTCTGGCCGCGGTCGTGGCCGTCTTGACCCATCTTGGCGACCAGGATGCGCGGTCGACGGCCCTCGTCCTCGGCGAACTTGTCCGCCGCGGCGATCACGGCCTGCACGGCCTCGTTCGAACCGGACTCTCTCTTGTACACCCCCGAGATCGTACGGATCACGGCCTGGTGGCGCCCGTACACCTTCTCCAGGGCGTCCGAGATCTCGCCGACCGTCGCCTTCGCCCGAGCCGCGTCCACGGCCAGGGCGAGCAGGTTGCCGTCCAGGGAGCCCTTCGCGGCGCCGCGCTCGGCCGAGGCGGTCAGCGCGTCCAAGGTGCGCTGGACGTCATCGGCATTGCGCTCCGCGCGCAGCCGCTCGAGCTTGGCGAGCTGCTGCTTGTAGACCTCGTTGTTGTCGATCGAGAGGACGTCGAGCTTGTCCTCGTCGGCGAGGCGGTACGTGTTGACGCCGATCAGCTTCTGGGCGCCGGAGTCCAAGCGCGCCTGGGTCCGGGCGGCGGCTTCCTCGATGCGCAGCTTCGGGATGCCCTGCTCGATCGCCTTCGCCATGCCGCCGGCAGCCTCGGCCTCACCGATGTGCGCCCAGGCCCGGTTGGCGAGGTCGTGGGTCAGCTTCTCGACGTAGTACGAACCGGCCCACGGATCGATCGTCCCGGTGGTGCCGGACTCCTGCTGCAGCAGGAGCTGGGTGTTGCGAGCGATCCGGGCGGAGAAGTCGGTCGGCAGCGCGATCGCCTCGTCCAGCGCGTTGGTGTGCAGCGACTGGGTGTGGCCCTGGGTGGCCGCCATCGCCTCGATGCAGGTGCGCTGCACGTTGTTGAACACGTCTTGGGCGGTCAGCGACCAGCCCGAGGTCTGGCTGTGCGTGCGCAGGGAGAGCGACTTCGGGTTGGTCGGGTTGAAGTCGGCGACCAGCCGGGCCCAGAGTGCGCGGGCGGCGCGCATCTTGGCGATCTCCATGTAGAAGTTCATCCCGATCGCCCAGAAGAAGCTCAGTCGCGGGGCGAACGCGTCGATGTCGATGCCCGCATCCAGTCCGGCGCGGATGTACTCGACTCCGTCGGCCAACGTGTAGGCCAGCTCGAGGTCGTTGGTCGCCCCGGCCTCCTGGATGTGGTAGCCGGAGATCGAGATGGAGTTGAAGCGCGGCATCTTCTGCGCGGTGTACGCGAAGATGTCGGAGATGATCCGCATGCTCGGCGCCGGCGGGTAGATGTAGGTGTTGCGGACCATGAACTCCTTGAGGATGTCGTTCTGGATCGTCCCCGTGAGCTGCTCCGGCTTCACCCCCTGCTCCTCGGCCGCGGCGATGTAGAGGGCGAGGACCGGCAGGACCGCGCCGTTCATCGTCATCGACACCGACATCTCGTCGAGGGGGATGCCCTCGAAGAGCACGCGGGTGTCGTAGATCGAGTCGATCGCGACGCCGGCCATACCGACGTCCCCGCGCACCCGCGGGTGGTCGGAGTCGTAGCCACGGTGGGTGGCCAGGTCGAACGCGACCGAGAGGCCCTTCTGGCCCGCTGCGAGGTTGCGGCGGTAGAACGCGTTGGACTCCTCGGCGGTGGAGAAGCCGGCGTACTGGCGCACGGTCCAGGGCTGGGTGGTGTACATCGTCGGGTACGGACCGCGCAGGAACGGGCTCAGCCCCGGGTAGGTGTCGAGTGCGTCGAGGCCCTCGAGGTCCTCCGGCCCGTAGACAGGAAGGACCGAGATCCCCTCGGGCGCCTCCCATGCCTCCCCAACCCGATCGGCTCCCTCGGTGGTCGAGATTGCCGAGACGCCTGAACCCGCCAGCTCCAGGCCCGCGAAGCTCTCCGGAACGCTCATCAGAACTTCTCCCTGGTCCGGTTGAGGAAGGCCAGCGCATCCACGCCCATCGCGCAGGTGTCGTCGACCGCGATGCCATCGATGGGCTTGCCGGCCAGGATCACCCACTGCGCCCCGGCGGCACGGAGTCCGGCGGCCAGCTCGGCCCCCCAGGCTGCGTACGCCTTGTCGGCTCCGGTCAAGCAGACCACCGGCTGGCCGCCGTCCGGACCCCGGTACGCCGCGAGCACGGCCTCGGCGTCGTCGTTGCGGCCCGGGTTGACGCAGGCGATGCCGCCGGCAGCGAACAGGTTGCTGGCGAACGTCGCCCGAGCTGTGTGCGCCGCCACGGTCCCCATGGTCGCCAGGAACACCGTCCCGGTCGGGGCATCGCGCAGCGCCTCGAACGCGTGTCCCCACGGCTGGACGGTGCGCGCGCCGGCTGCGTAGGGTCGACGTTCGGGCAGGATCTCGTCGAGGTTCGGGAACTCCGAGACACCGGTCAGCGGACGCTTGCGCAGCGCGATCTGGCGCTCGCGATCGGCCACGACAGCGGCGATCCTGGCTCGTACCGAACCGTCAGCCACGGCTGCGGCCGCGCCACCGGCTGCCTCGATCGCGGAGAACTCGGCCCAGCCGGCGAGGGCAAGGTCCTCGGTCAGCTTCTCGATCGCGAAGGCGCCACCGGCCGGGTCGGTCACCTTGGCCAGGTGCGCCTCGTGGATCAGCAGCGCCGAGGTGTTGCGGGCGATCCGGCGGCTGAACACGTCGGGCAGGCCGAGGTGGACGTCGAACGGCAGCACGGTCACCGCATCGGCACCGCCTACGCCGGCGGAGAACGAGGCCACGCAGGTGCGCAGCATGTTCACCCAGGGGTCGTACTTGCTCATCATCGGACGGGAGGTGACCGCGTGCTGGCGCTGGCGGCGCGCGCCCGCGTCGACGCCGCTGAGCTCGAGCACCCGGTCCCAGCCGCGTCGGGCAGCACGCAGCTTGCCGATCGTGGGGAACTGCTCGTCGGTGGCCGCGTAGCGGAACTCGATCAGGGCTGCGGCATCGGGGACGCTGTGACCAGCCCCAACCAGCGCGCGCAGGTAGGCGGCACCGACCGCGAAGCTCCAGCCGAGTTCCTGGGAGTCCGAGGCACCGAGGTCGTGGACCGCGGTCCCGTCCACGACCAGCGCGAGGCACCCGAGCTCGACAGCTGTCCTTGCGACAGCAGCCACAACGGCGTCGACGTCGGACCCACGGCCGTCACGCACCAGAGCAGCGAGCGGGTCGGCGCCGAGGTTGGTGCCGTCGCAGAGCCGGGTCCCGGTGGCGATCGCAGCGAACGCCTCGGCGGCTGCGACCGGGTCCTGCGGCTCCAGGACGACCGGCGCCGCGTCGAGCAGGACGCCGGCCAGGGCGGTGGCGAGTCCGTCGAGGGGTACTCCACCAGTGCCCACCTCGAGCCAGACCGAGTTGACGCCGTTGTTCAGGTCGAGCTCGATGTCGACTGCCGTTGCCTTCGCGTCGGGGTCCGCGAACCAGGCGCGGACATCCCAGTCACCGACCCGATCCGGCCGTCCGCTCGTGCTCAGCTTCTCGATCAGCGCAGGCGTGCCGAGCGGGGTGATCTCGATGCCGTCCAGGGTGCGCCGGGCCAGCGTGGTCCAGACTTCGGAGTCGGCCTCGTCCTCGGTCAGGCGGCCGGACTTGCGCAGGACCGCAGCCGCGCTCTTCTCCCAGTCGGCGCGGGTGTGCTCCGGGCCGGAGGCGAGAGCGACGGCCGACGCCTCCTCGGGCACAGCGGCAGGCGGTGAGGTCATGCTTCGCAGGATAAATGCCCCGCGCGGGGGCCCACCACGCGATGCGCGTGTGTGAGATGTCTCAGTAGATCCGGATCCTCGTTCACACGACTCTCACCCAGCGTTCACGATGCACGACATCAGGAGGGTCACCATCGACACATGAGGATCCTCCTGGTCACCGAGACGTTCGCCCCGGCGGCCGACCCGGTTGCCGAGTCCGCCCGGCACATCTGCGACGCCCTGCTCGCGGCAGGTCACGAGCTCCTGGTCCTCACCACCACGGTCGGGAGCAGCACGTACCGCAACGCGCAGGTCGAGCGGACCCGCACCCTGTTCCCGGTGACGATGATCCGGACCGTGGCGCACGAGTTCGCGCCGGACGTGATCCAGTTCCTCTCGCCGCGCGCGATGGGAGCTGCCGCCCTGCGCGCCCTCGAGCCGGCCGGCGTACCGATGGTCGTACTCGACCCGACTCCCCTGCACCCGCGCGTCGGCACGGTCCTGGCCAGCAGCCAGTCGAGTGCGCGGGTGCTCGGCACGGCCGGGATCCACGCCCAGGTCTGGCAGCCCGGGGTTCGCACGGACGAGCACCATCCGGGTCTGCGATCGACCGAGCTGCACGACAAGTGGGCTCGGTTGGGCAAGACGGGCGGGCCGCTGACCGTCGTCGGGTACGTCGGGCACGTCGGGCCGCCGACCTCCAAGGCCGTACGCCGGCTGGCGAAGGTGGCTGCCCTCGAGGGAGTCCGCCTCGTTGTCCTGGGCTGCGGGTCGGGAACCCCGACCCTGAAGCAGGCCGGCGCCAAGATCGTCGGGGACGCGACCGGTCTCGAGCTCGCCCGCGCGATCGCCTCGCTCGACATCCTGGTGCAGCCGCGCAAGGGCGACGCGAGCCTGTGCGCCGTGCGCAAGGCGCTCTCGAGCGGAGTCCCGGTCGTCGCCTTCGCCACCGGTGCCGCCAAGGAGGTGATCGAGGATGGTGTCAACGGCGTGCTGGTCCCGACCTCGTTCGGAGCCGGTGCACTCACGGCGGCGATCAGCAAGCTTGCCGCCGACGCCCCACGGCGTACCGAGCTCGCCGCCCGTGCCCGCGGCTCGATCAGCGGCCGCACCTGGACCGACGCGGTCGCCGAGCTCGTCGGGATCTACGAGCCCCTGCGCCCCGCCGTCTGATCAGAGCTGCTCGCGGCCGTCGTTGTCCTTGGTGCGCATCCCGATCTTCGCACCGAGCCACACCAGCGGGTCGAACTTCACGTCGGCCACGCGCTCCTTCATCGGGATGAATTGACACAGCGTCGGTGATCTTGGCGCCATCAGACCTCGGTGCGCCCGTCGTTGTCCTTGGTGCGCAGACCGATCTTCGCGCCGAGCCAGACCAGCGGGTCGAACTTCACGTCGGCGACCCGTTCCTTCATCGGGATGATCGCGTTGTCGGTGATCTTGATGCCCTCGGGACACACCTCGGTGCAGCACTTGGTGATGTTGCACATCCCCAGGCCGGCCTGCTCCTGGGCGAGGTTGCGCCGGTCGTTGGTGTCCAGCGGGTGCATGTCGAGCTCGGCGTACCGCAGGAAGAAGCGCGGACCCGCGAAGGCCGGCTTGTTCTCCTCGTGGTCGCGGACGACGTGACAGGTGTTCTGGCACAGGAAGCACTCGATGCACTTGCGGAACTCCTGGCCCCGCTCGACGTCGATCTGCGCCATCCGGCGCTTGTTGTCCCCATCGCGCGGCGGCGGTGAGAAGCTCGGCAGCTCCTTGGCCTTCTCGTAGTTGAACGAGACGTCGGTGACCAGGTCGCGGATGACCGGGAACGAGCGCATCGGCGTGACCGTGATCGTCTCGTCCTCGGCGAAGTCCGAGAGCCGGCACATGCACATCAGCCGCGGCTTGCCGTTGATCTCGGCGCTGCACGACCCGCACTTGCCGGCCTTGCAGTTCCAGCGCACCGCAAGGTCGCCGGCCTGGGTGCCCTGGACGCGGTGGATCGCATCCAGCACGACCTCACCCTCGGAGACCTCGACCGGGTAGTCCTTGATCTCGCCACCGGACTTGTCGCCGCGCCAGATCTTGAGCTTCAGCGTGTACGCCATCACTTGTCTCCTTCAGACGTCTCGGCAGGCTCGACGACCGGAGCAGCAGCCGGAGTCTCGAAGTACTTCTTGAGCTCGTCCGGCATCACCGGCAGCGGCTTCTCGTGCAGGTCGACGCCGGTACCGGCCGCGTTGAGGTTGACGACCAGGTTCTTGGTCCCCCACTCGGCGTTCGGGCCCGGGAAGTCGTCACGGGTGTGTCCGCCCCGCGACTCCTCGCGCGCGAGTGCCGCCTTCGCGATGCACTCGCTGACGATCAGCATGTTGCGCAGGTCCAGGGCCAGGTGCCAGCCAGGGTTGTACTGCCGGTGTCCCTCGACGACCATCGTCGAAGCCCGCGTCTTGAAGGCCTCGATCTCGCGCAGCGACTCCTCGAGCTCGGACCTGGTCCGGATGATCCCGACGAGGTCGTTCATCGACTGCTGCAGGTCGGACTGGATCGTGTACGGGTTCTCGCCACCCTCGACCTCGAACGGCGCGAGCGCACTGGCCTGCGCCGCCTTGACGTCGGCCTCGTCGACCTGCGGTCGGGCAGCACCCAGCGACGCTGCATAGGCGGTCGCGGCCTCACCGGCCCGCTTGCCGAAGACCAGCAGGTCGCCCAGCGAGTTGCCGCCGAGGCGGTTCGACCCGTGCATGCCGCCCGAGCACTCGCCGACGGCGTACAGGCCGACCACCGCGCTCTCCTGGGTGTCCGCGTCGACCTCGACCCCGCCCATCACGTAGTGACAGGTCGGGCCGATCTCCATCGGTTCGGAGGTGATGTCGACGTCGGCCAGCTCCTTGAACTGGTGGTACATCGAGGGCAGCCGCTTGCGGATGAACTCCGGCGTACGCCGCGACGCGATGTCGAGGTAGACGCCTCCGTGCGGGGTGCCGCGACCGGCCTTGATCTCGGAGTTGATCGCCCGGGCGACCTCGTCGCGCGGCAGCAGCTCAGGGGGCCGGCGGTTGTTCTTCTTGTCCTCGTACCAGGCGTCGGCCTCCTCGACCGTGTCGGCGGTCTCAGCGCGGAAGAACTCCGGGATGTAGTCGAACATGAAGCGCTCGCCGTCGGAGTTCTTCAGGATCCCGCCGTCACCGCGGACCGACTCGGTGACCAGCAGGCCCTTGACCGACGGCGGCCAGACCATCCCGGTGGGGTGGAACTGGACGAACTCCATGTTGATCAGCGACGCACCGGCGCGCATCGCGAGCGCGTGGCCGTCACCGGTGTACTCCCACGAGTTCGAGGTCACCTTGAACGACTTGCCGATGCCGCCGGTCGCCAGGATCACGCTCGGTGCGTCGAAGACGACGAAACGGCCGCTCTCGCGCCAGTACCCGAAGGCGCCGGCGATCCTGCCACCATCCTTGAAGACGTCGGTGATGGTGCACTCCATGAACACGTCGATGCCCAGGGCGACCGCTCTCTGCTGCAGCGTCCGGATCATCTCCAGACCGGTGCGGTCACCGACGTGGGCGAGCCGCGCGTACTTGTGACCGCCGAAGTCACGCTGGCTGATCAGCCCGTCCTCGGTGCGGTCGAACAGTGCGCCCCAGTCCTCGAGCTCCATGACACGCTCCGGGGCCTCCTGGGCGTGCAGCTGCGCCATCCGCCAGTTGTTCAGCATCTTGCCGCCGCGCATGGTGTCGCGGAAGTGCACCTCCCAGTTGTCGTCCGGGTAGACGTTGCCCATCGAGGCGGCGATGCCGCCCTCAGCCATCACGGTGTGCGCCTTGCCGAGCAGGGACTTGCAGACGATCGCGGTTTTCGCGCCGGACTCGTGGGCGGCGATCGCCGCCCGCAGGCCGGCGCCGCCGGCACCGATCACCACGACGTCGTAGGTGTGCCGCTCCATGCCGCCCTCAGCGTTGCCGTCCAGCTGGTTCCCGGTCATCGGATGCCGGTCCCCGTCGGTCGTCGAGCTTGCCGAGACGCTCATCAGAAGAACCTCGCTTCGGAGATCGTGCCGTTCGAGAGCAGGTAGATGTAGAGGTCGGCGAACGCGACCGAGAACAGCGAGTACCAGGCGAACTTCGCGTGGTGGACGTTGAGCTTGCTGACCCAGGTCCACAGCTTGTAGCGGACCGGGTGCTTGGAGAAGTGCCTCAGCCGACCGCCAACGGTGTGCCGGCACGAGTGGCACGACAGCGTGTAGAGCCAGATGAAGGCGACGTTGACGACCATGATCAGCGATCCGAGGCCGACGTGGCCGCTGCGGTGTCCGTCGACACCGAAGTTCTGGAAGGAGAGCGCCGCGTCGTAGGTCAGGATCGCGCCGACGACGATCGCGGCGTACCAGAAGTAGCGGTGGATGTTGTTGAGGATCAGCGGGAGCCGGGTCTCACCGGTGTAGGTGGTGTGCGGCTCGGCGACGGCACACGCCGGCGGCGAGAGCCAGAACGCCCGGTAGTACGCCTTGCGGTAGTAGTAGCAGCTCATCCGGAAACCCAGCGGGAAGATCAGGATGATCAGCGCGGCCGAGAGCGGGAAGCCGCCGAACGGCGTACCGAAGTCGGCGGCGGCACCGCACTTGTTGGTCAGGCACGGTGAGTAGAACGGCGAGAGGTAGTCCCCCACGTAGTAGTGGGAGTTCGCGAACGCACGCCAGGTCGCATAGACGATGAAGGCCGAGAACACGACGAAGGTGGTCAGCGGCGCGAGCCACCACCGGTCCTCGCGCAGTGTCCTGACGCCGATCGCAGCCCTGGTCGGGCCGTGCACTCCTGATGCCTCAGGAGCCGCCTTGGTCGACGCCATCCCCACCTCCATGGTCTCGTCAGCAGTGATCGGGCCCTGTGGTGCCGGTCACGCCGGAACAGACTATGACCTGTCCGGACCGTCGGTGGGAAGGGGGGCGCGCGGTGGCGAATCGGCGGGCGATCTCCGATGTCGCCGGGGTGGTATTGATCACGTGAGCAGCGGCATTCGACCCCCGCGCGCTGGCGGTACGGTGCTTTCCGTGGCAATTCAGAATTCGGGTACGACCCTGGTCAAGGGCGCCCGTGCGACGCAGAGCACCATCTTCCTCAAGATCCTGATGGCGGCCAGCGGCACGATCTTCATCGGCTTCGTCCTCCTGCACATGTACGGCAACCTGCGCGCCTTCTGGGGTCACGACGCCTACGACGCGTACGCCGAGGGTCTTCGCACCTTCGGCACGCCGGACCTGCCGTACGGCGGACTCCTCTGGATCATCCGCGCGGTGCTGATCGTCTCGCTGGTGGTGCACGTCTACTGCGCCGCGACCCTGTGGCGGCGCGCCCGGCGGGCGCGCACGATCCAGTACCAGGTCAAGAAGCACACCGGCGCGATCTTCGCGAGCAGGCTGATGCGCTGGGGCGGCGTGACGCTGCTGGTCTTCATCGTGTGGCACCTGTTGGAGTTCACGGTGGGCAAGATCAACGTCGCCGGGGGCGGAACAGGCGACCCGTACAACCTGCTCGTCGACTCGTTCAACACGTGGTGGCTGACGCTGATCTACCTGGTCGCGATGGCGATGCTCGGGGCGCACCTGCACCACGGCATCTGGAGCGCCACCCAGACCCTCGGGCTGACCGGGAGCGAGCGCAGCCGAACGCTGGCCAAGCGCAGCGCGTTCGTACTCGCCGTCGTGATCGCCGGCGGCTTCTCGCTCGTGCCGATCTTCGTCCTCGCCGGCGTCATCACCAAGTAGAAGGCCCAGATAGGTAACGCGCACATGACTGACATGCCGGACACCACGCTGACCTCGCACCCGTCGATCGACGTCCCCCTCGAGGTGGACACCGACGACGCGGTCGACTACTACACCCCGGGCGCGCCGATCAGCGACACCAAGGCCCCCACTGGCCCGATCGACCAGCGCTGGAGCACCCGCAAGTTCGAGGCCCGGCTGGTCAACCCCGCCAACCGGCGCAAGCTCTCGGTGATCATCGTCGGCACCGGTCTCGCCGGCGCCTCGGCGGCCGCCACGCTCGGCGAGGCCGGGTACGTCGTGAAGTCCTTCTGCTACCAGGACTCCCCCCGTCGCGCACACTCGATCGCGGCCCAGGGGGGCATCAACGCGGCCAAGAACTACAAGGAGGACGGCGACTCGGTCCACCGTCTCTTCTACGACACCGTCAAGGGAGGGGACTACCGCTCCCGGGAGTCGAACGTCTACCGGCTGGCCGAGGTCAGCACCAACATCATCGATCAGTGCGTCGCCCAGGGCGTTCCGTTCGCCCGCGAGTACGGCGGCCTGCTCGACAACCGCTCCTTCGGTGGCGTCCAGGTCTCCCGGACGTTCTACGCGCGCGGACAGACCGGGCAGCAGCTGCTGATCGGCGCCTACCAGGCCCTCGAGCGCCAGGTGCACGCCGGCACGGTGGAGACGTTCACACGTCACGAGATGCTCGAGGTGATCGTCGTCGACGACGGTGCCGGCCAGCGCAGGGCACGGGGGATCATCGCCCGGGACATGGTCACCGGCGAGATCCAGACGCACCTGGCCGACGTCGTGGTGCTGGCCAGCGGCGGCTACGGCAACGTCTTCTACCTCTCGACCAACGCGATGGGCTGCAACGTGACGGCGGCCTGGCGGGCACACCGCAAGGGCGCCTACATGGCCAACCCCTGCTACACCCAGATCCACCCGACCTGCATCCCGGTCTCCGGAGCCCACCAGTCCAAGCTGACGCTGATGAGCGAGTCGCTGCGCAACGACGGCCGGATCTGGGTCCCGAAGAACAAGGCCGACTGCGCCAAGGACCCCCGCGAGATTCCCGAGGCCGACCGGGACTACTACCTGGAGCGGATCTACCCCAGCTTCGGCAACCTGGT
>NZ_JAOPXI010000065.1 GCF_025965215.1 Marmoricola sp. | reverse complement strand
TCGAGGACCTCCTCAGGGACGGGCCAGTCGCGCTGCAGCGCCGGGATGCAGACCAGATCGGCGGCTGCGGCACGATCGAGACCGTGCTCGACGTGCAGGTCGAAGCCCATGCTGGTCGAGACCCGGCCTGCGCCCGCCGAGCAGACAGCGAAGTCGATCGCCGGAACGCCGTGCGCAGTGCGGTCCACGCCCCAGGCCTCGCACAGCACCCCGAGCTCGAACGGAGCGACACCGTCGAACACGATCACGGCCACCTTGGAGAGCATGCACAGCAGGGTCGCACGAACTTGGCAGGAAATCGAGGGCAGGTGACTTTCGTGCCACTGTTGGCAGGAAACAAACTAGCGCAGGATTACTGCCATGAGCGAGATACTGAGCATCTTGGCGGTCGTGATGATCCTGCTGGCGGGTCTGGCAGTCCTCGTGCGGTGGGTCCGCCGGGACACGTTCAGCAGCGCCCCGAGACGATCGCGCGCAGCGAACTGATCGAGCAGTCGGCGCGCGTCACCGCGATCTGAGTCGGCTCGGCGCGGAGAACCTGCCGGCGACCAGGCCGTCCCGACCACGCACGCGGACCAGGTACACCCGGTTGTGCTGCAACCGACCGGTCGTGAAGACGGTCGCCCACGTGGATCCCACTGTCCGCCACCGGCCGTACAGAGTGCGGACCTGTACGTCGTAACGGCTCGCGCCCCGCACCGGGCGCCAGCTGGCGAGGAACTCCCGCCCCGCGATCCGGCGCAGTTGCGGGGGCAGTGGCGGCGCCGTGACGGTGCCGCCGGCGATCGCATCGACGGGAATACTGAACTGGCCGACGTCGGTCGCACTTGCCGCCGCAACCGTGAACTCGTAGGTCCCACCCGCCTCGAGGCCGGCGATGGTCATGGCCGGAGACCGGGTCGACGTGGACTGGAACGCACTCGATCCCTTGCGCCACCACTCGACGTAGTAGCCCGCAGCACCCGTGACCGAGGGCCAGCTCAGCGCAACGGCGTGGTGCGCCGGCGTCGCGGAGGGGTTCGAAACCCGGCCCAGCGGCGGCGGAGCCGGCGTCGGGTCTGGCGTCGGAGTCGGGGTCGAGGTGGGCGTTGGGGTCGGGGTCGGGGTCGGGGTTGGCGTGGGCGTGGGCGTGGGCGTCGGGGTCAGGGTCGGCGTTGGCGTGGGCGTCGGGGTCGAAGTTGGTGTGGGCGTCGGCGTCGGCGTTGGCGTCGGCGTGGCCGTGGGGGTCGGGGTGGGCGTGGGTGTCGTAGTGGAGCTACCGGGCATCGTGACTGTGACCGGATCAGAGGTGATCGGGTTGCCCGCGACATCGGTCGCGGCAGCTAGCACCTTCGCGGCCTGGACCCGGAACTGGTACTGGTGTCCTGGTGCCAGCAGTGGTGCAAGCGTCGAACCGGCGCTCGCACCGCACGTGGTGACCTCGTCCCGGTAGCTCGACGGATCGATCTGGTAGACCGGCGGGTTGTCGTACTGGGTCGGCGACAGGACCCGGGCGACATCGGGCAGCTCGTTCCAGGTCGATGCCCCGGCTTCTCGGCAGTAGACCAGCATCCGCGTCGCACCGTCGATCGGAGCCCAGGACAGTGACACCGAGTTCGCTGTGGCCGAGGTGGACGCGCTCAGGGTCGGCACCACCGGGGGGCCGATGGGCATGACCGGAGGTTGTCCTCCGGCCGCGCCGATCCCGAGCGTGCTGAACGCGTTCTCGATGCCGGCCGCCAGATCGACCTCGCCCTGTGCCGTCGGATGAGCGCCGTCGTAGGTGTCCGCGTACCCGCGCCAGTACTGGGTGACGTCAGCCATCACCACCCGGCTGGTCGGCGTCGACCACGTCGGCACCGCCACGGCCAGCTTCTGGTTGTACTCAGGGGCGAGCTCGACCAGGCGCTGGTTCGCCGGCGACCCGTTCGGCACCTGCGCGTAGGCCAGGTTGACCATCACGATGGTCGCCGTCGGCTTGGCTGCACGCACCTGGTCGATGTAGGCCTTCGCGTTGGCCAGCAGCTCGTCCACCGAATACGGACCCGTCGTTCCATCCGGACGGAGACGGCTCTGGGTCAGGTCGTTGTAGCCGTAGAACTCCACCACTACGTCGGGGTCGTAGTACGACGTCGCCCAGTTGATGCTGCTCGCACCGGTGGAGGAGTAGATCGTCGGTTGCAGCTGCTCGGCCAGCTGCGCGCCGCCGCGCGAGAAGTGGTCCTGATCGAAACCGCACGCGGCGTAGGAGTGGTCCCCCCATGCGTAGGTGGTGTAGTTGATCAGGTCGCTGAACGGCCCGACGAAGTCGAAGCTCACCCCGGAGCCCCGGAGGTGCTGGTCGAAGAAGTAGCGCCAGGTGTAGTCGCCGTCGGACGCGTTGGTCATCGAGTCTCCGGTGAGCAGGATCTTCACCGGGTGGGTGGCTGGATCGGGCGCCGGCGCCGGCGGGCAACTCGGGTCGTACTGGGTCGGACTGCCGGCCGATGCACCTGCCGGAGAACCAAGGAGGATCGCGGTCACCAGGGTTGCCAGCACGACCGCGACCAGGCACGTGATGACTGAGCGTCCGTACCCCATCGCGCCACCCTATTCATCGCCGTGGCGATGATCCAAACCCGGCGCGCCACCCGGTCAGCAGATGTCCGGAATGCGACGAGCCCGGAGCCGATCGGCTCCGGGCTCGTCGTTCAGACGGTGCGGTGACTCAGGCGGTCCCGCCGGTGAGCTTCTCGCGAAGCGCCTGCAGCGCCTCGTCCGATGCCAGCGAGCCACCCTCGGGGGCGTCGCCCTCGGTGCCGGCCTCGCTCGAGTACGACGTCGCCTCGCCAGCCTCGGCCTCGGCAACCTTCGCCTCGGCCTGTTGCTTGACGTGCGCCTCCCAGCGCTCGTGCGCCTTGGCGTACTGGTCCTCCCAGACCTTGCGCTGCTCGTCGTAGCCCTCGAGCCACTCGCCCGTGTCGGGGTCGAAGCCTTCGGGGTAGATGTAGTTGCCGGCCTCGTCGTAGGTCGCGGTCATGCCGTACAGGGTCGGGTCGAAGTCCTCGGCCTCGGCAGCGGTCGTGGTCTCGTTCGCCTGCTTCAGCGACAGCGAGATCCGTCGACGCTCGAGGTCGATGTCGATGATCTTGACCATGACGTCGTCGTTGACCTGGACGACCTGCTCGGGGATCTCCACATGGCGCTCGGCCAGCTCGGAGATGTGCACCAGGCCCTCGATGCCCTCCTCGACGCGGACGAACGAACCGAAGGGCACCAGCTTGGTGACCTTGCCCGGCACGATCTGGCCGATCTGGTGGGTCCGGGCGAAGTGCTGCCACGGGTCTTCCTGCGTCGCCTTGAGCGAGAGCGAGACGCGCTCGCGCTCCATGTCGACGTCGAGCACCTCGACGGTGACCTCGTCGCCGACGGTGACGACCTCGGACGGGTGGTCGATGTGCTTCCAGGACAGCTCGGAGACGTGCACCAGGCCGTCGACGCCGCCGAGGTCCACGAAGGCACCGAAGTTGACGATCGAGGACACGACACCCTTGCGGATCTGGCCCTTCTGCAGCTGGGTGAGGAAGCCGTGGCGAACCTCGGACTGGGTCTGCTCGAGCCACGCACGACGCGAGAGCACGACATTGTTGCGGTTCTTGTCCAGCTCGATGATCTTGGCCTCGAGCTCCTTGCCGACGTACGGCTGGAGGTCGCGGACACGACGCATCTCGACCAGCGATGCGGGCAGGAAGCCGCGCAGCCCGATGTCGAGGATCAGGCCGCCCTTGACGACCTCGATGACGGTGCCGGTGACGACGCCGTCCTCTTCCTTGACCTGCTCGATCGTTCCCCAGGCGCGTTCGTACTGTGCGCGCTTCTTGGAGAGGATCAGCCGACCTTCCTTGTCCTCCTTCTGGAGGACCAGGGCCTCGACGATGTCACCGACCTCGACGACCTCGTGGGGGTCGACGTCGTGCTTGATCGAAAGTTCGCGCGAGGGAATGACACCCTCGGTCTTGTAGCCGATGTCGAGGAGGACCTCGTCGCGGTCGACCTTGACGATGGTGCCTTCGACGATGTCGCCGTCGTTGAAGAACTTGATCGTCGCGTCGATGGCGGCGAGGAAGTCCTCTTCGGTACCGATGTCGTTGATCGCGACCTGCGGTGCGTCGGGGTAGAGGATGGAAGTCATAAGGGTGTTGGGATCCTTGGTGGACAGATGTAGTTCGGGCGCGCGCCGAACGTCCTTTTCACCATCACGAATGGTTTTCGCTTGCCCCTGCATATGCCACGGGCCGACAGCGAGCTAGAGACTGCTACGTCTGAGACTCAGGCAGACTTCTGGCGCACCCCGAATCGTACGGCGTTCCGGTACCCGGAGTCCAACCCGAGAGCGTGCGGACCCAGGTGCGATCATCGGGCCATGTTCGAACACAGGCCCGTGCGCGCCGAACGCCGGCCCACCGACGAGCAGGACTCGCTGACGGCCAACCGGGCCGACTGGGACCGGTACGCCGACGAGTACCAGTCCACGCACGGGGAATTCCTGGGTGACGACGGCTTCCTGTGGGGCCCCGAGGGCGCCCGCGAGGACGACCTCGGTGCGCTCGGCGACACCGCGGGGCTCGACGTCCTCGAGCTGGGTTGCGGTGCCGGCCAGTGCTCGCGCTGGGTCCTGGCCCGGGGCGGGCGCCCGGTCGGCCTGGACGTCTCGATCCGCCAGCTCCAGCACAGTCGCCGGATCGACCTCGAGCACGGCACCTCGGTCCCGACCGTGTGCGCAGGCGCCGCCGCCATCCCGTTCGCCGACGACTCGTTCGACATCGTGTTCTCGGCCTTCGGCGCGCTGCAGTTCGTCGCCGACGCGACGGCCCTGATCGCCGAGATCGCCCGGGTCACCAGACCCGGCGGCCGGCTGGCGTTCTCGGTCACCCACCCGACCCGATGGATGTTCCCCGACGACCCGAGCGAGGGCGGGCTGATCGCGAGCCAGTCGTACTGGGATCGGACGCCGTATGTCGAGGTCGATGACGAGACGAATGAGACCTCGTACGTCGAGCACCACCGGACCCTGGGCGACTGGGTGCGCGCGCTGAGCGCGAGCGGCTACCGCCTCATCGACCTCATCGAGCCGGAGTGGCCGGCCGACCACGACCGGGTGTGGGGCGGCTGGAGCCGTACCCGGGGTCTGTTGACCCCGGGCACAGCTCTGTTTGTCGCAGATCTGCAGAGCGTTGCCGACCTGGACTAAGCCTCAGGCGCGGCTGTCGGCCAACTGGCGAGCCTGCTCGCCCGAGACACCCTGACGACGCCGGCCGAGGAAGACCCCGCCGAGCAGCAGGATCAAGCCGAGCACGAAGCTGACCTGCGGGAGCACCGAGCGGACCAGGTGCAGCATCGAACCCTGCGAGCCGTAGTCGTTGATGTTCTTGTGCACGGTCGCCGCGTCGTAGTTGTTGACCGCCTTGGTCAGCACGAGCCGGGGCTGGCCCTGGTAGTCCAGGGTGTTCAGCTGGTCGTCGGTGCGGGTGATGATCACACCGGTACGCGGCTCGACGAGCAGGGTCCGCGTCACGCTGTACATCTCCTGAGCGGTGACGTTGGAGGTACCCGGCAGGCCGATCAGGCTCAGCGGCACCTCCTGGGTGCCGTACTGGTTCGGCGGAATCGTCTGGACGAACTTGTACACGGTCAGGCCCTGGATCGTGGTGGTGCCGACGTAGTTGATCGGGACGGCCTTGAGAAGGGTCGTGTCCCAGAACGGGTACGTCTTCTTCTGGGTCTCGAACGGGAACTTGGCCGGCAGCCCGACGTGCTGGATCGGCGTCTCGACACCCTGGGTGGTCGAGATGAAGTCGTGGCAGCAGTTCGATGCCTCGCCCGTGGTGGCGTTGAAGGACATCCGCTCGACGCTGCGCGAGAGCATCTGACCGCCGTTGCCGACGGTCGAGGTCGAGTTCGTGTACGTCACGATGCCCGGGGCCTTGCCCGGCGTACTGGCATCACCGACGGTGTTGACCGTGGTGTGCAGGTCGGTGGTGATGTCCTTGAGCGTGGTGACGTCGAACACCGTGGCGTTGTGCGCCACCAGGCCCGTCACGCTGCGTTCGTTGGCCGGGGCCACGGCAAGCCGCGGGTAGGCGTAGAAGCGGATCATCGGACCAAGGACGATCAGGAACGCCCCTAGTGCGATCAGGACAAGACTCATTCGGCGCATGACACGCTCCCTCCAGTACGTGCGCCGAAGGCTCCCTCCCACAACGCACTGCGAGATTATCAGGAAACATCGACCAAACAGGGCATTAACGGCATTGTTACCTGAACTGCCCATTCCGGCTCAGGCCGGCTTGCGCACCACGATCCAGAGGTTCCAGGTCAGCAGCTCGCGCAGGACCGGGATCCGGAGCAGGAACGAGGACCAGCGCGGCAGGTAGCGAGGTCGCAGGTCGAGGACCTCGAGATCACCTCTGGAGGCGAGCCAGCGCTGCCCGTCGGCCACCGACGCCGGGAACATCGAGGTGCCGAAGACGTTCTTCGGGGGGTGGCCGGCCTTGCGTTCGTAGCGGCGCGCGGCCCGATGTCCACCGAGCAGGTGCCACGGCGAGGTCTCGTGCCCGCCCCAGGGTCCCAGCCAGATGGTGTAGGAGAGCACCGCGACTCCCCCGGGCCGCACGACGCGCACGATCTCGTCAGCCACCTCGCCGAGGTCGCGCACGTGCTCGAGCAGGTTGGAGGAGAAGGCGACGTCCACGGCCCCGTCCGCGAGCGGAGCCTGCTGCGCCAGGCCCACCACGGAGCCCGGCGTACGACGACCGTGCAGCTGGATCTCGTCGAGGTCGGCATCGATCAGGATCGTGCGGGCCCCGGCGCGGCGGAACGCCTCGGAGTAGAAGCCCGGGCCGCCGCCGAAGTCCGCCACCGTCGCTCCGGCCAGGTCCACGTGCGCGGCGACGAGGTCCACCGCGTCGTCGGCGATGAGTCCGTAGAAGCCGCGGGGCTCGGTCTGCTCGGTCAGGAACGAGCGGAACAAACGGACTGATCGGACGAGACCGGCTTTGCGGAACAAACGGACAAAGAGCACTGAAAAATGTTACCGTCACCACACATTCGGTTTCGCACCGGGGAGGGAGAACCACTGTGCGAATCAGGGGGAGGCACGTTCACGCTGCCCGGAACAGCGTGGTGGTCCTGAACTGGCGTGATCCGTGGCACCCGGAAGGCGGGGGCTCCGAGCTCTACGTCCACCAGGTGATCCGGGAGATGCGCGACTCGGGCAGGCAGCTGACCTGGGTGACTGCGGCGTACCCGGGTGCCGCGCGCGACGAGGTCGTCGACGGCGTCCGGTTCATCCGCCGCGGCGGACACATCACCGTCTACCTGTGGGTGGCCTGGATGCTGGCCACCGGCGGCCTGCGCCGCCGGGTCGGCGCGCTCGACGCCGTACTCGAGGTGCAGAACGGGATGCCGTTCCTCGCCTCGTGGTGGACCCGCACGCCGGTCGCCGTCCTGGTGCACCACGTCCACCGCGAACAGTGGTCGGTCGTCGGCCCCGCGCTCTCGCGGGTCGGGTGGTTCCTCGAATCGCGGGTCGCCGTCACCGCCCATCGCGGAGCCAGGTACGTCGCCGTCTCCGACGTCACCCGTCGCGAGCTGGTCGAGCTCGGCGTACGGCCGGCCGACATCACGCTGGCCTACAACGGCCTGCCGCCGGTCCCCGACTACGACCACGGCAAGCGCTCGGACGACCCGACCATCGTGGTCCTGAGCCGGCTGGTCCCGCACAAGCAGATCGACCACGTCATCGCGGCGATGCCCGCGCTGGCCGAGGAGTTCCCGACGCTGCGGCTGCGCGTCTTGGGCGAGGGCTGGTGGGGCGATGAGCTCCGTGCCCAGAGCACCGCACTCGGGCTGGACGACCGGATCGACTTCCTGGGACGGGTCGAGGAGCGCACCAAGTTCGAAGAGCTCGCCCGCGCCTGGGTCCACGTCCTGCCGTCGGTCAAGGAAGGCTGGGGCCTCTCGATCGTCGAAGCCGGTCACGCCGGCACGCCGTCCATCGCCTACGCGGCGGCAGGCGGAGTGGCCGAGGCCATCCTCGACGGAGTCACCGGCGTCCTGGCTCACGACCGGGCAGATCTGACGGTGCAGCTGAGCCGCCTCCTGCGCGACAGCCTGCTGCGCGAGGACCTCGGCAACAAGGCGTTCATCCGGTCCGGCGAGTTCACCTGGGAAGCCGGTGCCGAGGTGATCATGACCGCCCTCGACACGACGCGCTGACGCCGCAACGACAACGATCCGCCCGTGTAGTCACGGACGGATCGCTGGTATGTCGGGTCTGCTGCGGCTGCGCTCAGTCTGCGTAGCTTGGCGCGTTGACGTTGTGCAGGTTGTGGCTGTTCGCGTGCGGCTGGGTGACGTTGGCGGCCACCTGCGTGCTCGCCACGGTCAGCGCACCGGCGGTCAGTGCACCGGCCACGCCGGCCACGACGATGGCGCCGACCGTCGCGGTCGCACCGCCGGCCGCTGCTGCTCCTGCACCAAATCCAAGAAATGACATGGGTTCCCTCGCCTCAGTCGTACGTACTCAACTCCCGGAACCCACCTTACCCGATATTGCCCGGTTTGCGGCGTATCCGACGAACTGTGGGGAAGAGTCCGGCTCCGAGCACCAGGGCGAAGGACAGCACGTCTGCGCCGACGACGAACCCGGCGTACGACGCGTGCGGTGGTGCCGTCCCCCGTCCGAGGTCGAGGAGCTCGAGGTCCGACCCGTCGTGCAGGACTCGCGCGGAGGCCCTGAGCCCCGCGATCGCAACGTCGTCACCCGCCGCAGTCTTCTCGATCAGGACATACCGGATCCCCGCGTCGGCAAGCACCGGCGCCAGCGGCAGCCCCTGCGCCAGGGCTGCGCCGATCCGAGCGCTCACCGGCGACTCCCCCGCGACCGTCCGGGTCGGGCTGACCTGAAGCGCGTCGTCGGTGATCACCTGACCGCTGAAGAAGCGGATCGCCGGGTCCAGGGCGGCCCGGTGGTCGTTCCAGGCGAAGCTCCGGTACGTCGCCCAGGGCAGCACTGCGGTCCGGCGGTCGGGCTGCGCGTCGAGCACGGACCTGACCCGTGACCACTCAGCTGGATAGCGCACCGGTTCGAGCTTGCCCGAGATCCCCCAGGCGAGGCTCGGCAACAACACCACCGGGAGGAGGGCCGCGACTCCGGTCAGCAGTCCGGGCACGAGCCCGTTGACCCGCAGCCATCGGCCGGCGCCCTCGAGTGCCAGCGCGAGGCCGACGCAGACGGCCAGAACAGTGAGCAGCAACCACTTCTGCGAGTCCCGCAGGATTCCGGCGCCGGCGATGTGGTCGACGAGCCACACCGAGAGCTTCAGGCCGGGATGCGTGGTCGGCAACGCAGCCAGGACGAAGCCGGTGAGGCCGAGGCCGGCGATCGCGCGCAACGGGGAGGCGCTCGGCCCCCTGCGGATGCCGGCGAGCAGCGCCGCGATGCCTGCCAGTGTGAAGCCCAGCGCAAGCAAGACGAGCAGCCAGGACCCGCGTTCGCCCGGGACGATCGAAGACTTCCAGATCCCGCCGAAGGTGAGCAGCGATCCAAGGACGCCGAGGTGAGTGTCCGACCGCGCCGCGAACGCCTGGACACCGTGGGGGTCCGACGGGCTGGCGGCGCCCAGCACGCCCGGCAGCAGCCAGGGAAGGTTCACGACCAGGACCGCTGCCAGGACCGAGAGGTTGCGGCGCTGGCGGGTTGCGCACAGCACGATGGCGACCAGTCCGGCGGCGACACCGCCGGTCGGGCTCGCGAATGCCGCCACGCCCAGGGCGACGACGAGCAGCGGCAGACCCCCCGTCCCGCGACGGACAGCGAGGGCGCCGATCACCACCCAGGGCAGCGCGGCGTACCCGACCAGCAGACCCCAGTGACCGATCGCGAGCCGCTCCAGGACCCAGGGGTTCCACAGGTAGAGCACCGCTGCACCGAGGGGCGCGATCCGGGCGCCGGCCCCCACGAAGGTGCCGGCGAGGCGCAGCATCCCGAGCGCAGCAGCGACCAGCGCTCCAAGCAGGACGGCCTTCTGGAGCAGGTCACCGGGCACCACGTGGGTCAGCACCGAGACGATCGCATCCGCCGGAACGGCTCGAGGTACCGATCCGTCCAGGCCGAGCCACTCGGCACGCCACGGCTGCACGGGTACGAAGCTCATGTCTCCGATCAGCACGAACCCGCGAGCCAACAGCACGGGCGCCAGTGCGAGCGCGGCCAGCCCGACCGTCGCCGCCCGTGTCCCGACGTCGCGGGAGGTCTGCAGCTCCTCAGGCGTCGGCATCGGTGCTCCTGCCTCGCACAGCAAGCGACGCCGCGACCGCTCCGCAGCCGAGCGCCGCGAGCCCGTCGGCGAGGTCGCCCGGGGCACCACCGGCGGTCCCGCTGGCGAACGCGGCCACCGCGGCGGACCCGAGCACCAGCAGCGCGGCCAGGAGGTGCACCGGCAACCGGGTGCGGGTCAGGAGCAATCCGGCCAGGGCTGCCGCAGCGGCCATCGGACTGACGACCGCGAGCACCACCGTCCCGGCCACCAGACCGGCAGTATGGACAGCGCGCCCGGCACGTCGCGAGTCCTCCCGGGGCATGACCACCTGAGCACGTCGTAGGTCGAGCAGCAGCAGGAGCAGCAACACCAGGACCCCGACGGCGCCGAGGCCGAGGGCAGCCCGATAGGCAGACTGCGGCGCGAACCAGATCCGGACCGTTCCCCCGGCGCCCGCGGGGATCCGGAAGCCCTGCTGCCACCCGTCGACGACGGTCGTGGCGAGGTCATGGCCGGCCAGCGAGGCCTTCCAGCCGGCGTTGGCGTTCTGGGAGAAGACGAGAACCGAGGCAGGTCCCGGCGCCACCCCGACGCGCATCTCGGGGGCGAGGGTCGTCGCGGACGTGACCGTGCGCTGCCTGGTCGCCACCACCGGACCCGATGACCCGGACTCACCCGATCGCAGCACCACCCGGGTCGGGGCGAAGATCCCGGTGGCGTTGACCTGGAGGCGTGACGTGCCGGCGCGCAGGCTGATCGGAGGATCGCAGCTGCTCCAGCCCATCGTGCGACCGTCGACGATGTCACCCAGGGTGCCGGTCACCCGGGTCCGGTAGGTGTGGCCGTCGACGTACACGTCCGGGCCCAGACCGCACGGCGAGGTGAACCGCCAGGTCAGCGGTACCGGTCGGGCCAGCCCGGCGAGCCCGTCGATGCGTACCTCGCCGACCCCCAGCGAGAGCCCCGGCTGCTCACGGTCAGGGTGCACCAGCAACGTCACCCTGGCGGAGGTCGCACCGACGATCGGCGTGAAGTAGCCGAGCCCACTCGAGGAGACAGGCACCCGCCGGGTCTGGCCGTTCGCCTCGATCACGGCTTCGTCAGGCGTGAGCGCCGGGATCGCCGACGCGGTGACCTGCAGGCGTCTCAGCGTGCGCGGCGTGCCCCACCGCAGTTGCAGGACCGGGGCGAGGTCCCCGCGTGCCGCCAGCCAGGAGGTGTCTGCCTGCCCGTCGGTCGCGAACCTCGCCGACACGGCCGGGTCGCCGCCGAGCACGCTGGTCGAGAACGCCGACAGGCCGGCACCGACCGGCAGCAGCAGCCTGGCGGTGTCGGTCGACGGTTGCGCGACCACCTCACCCGCGAGCGTCCACCTGCCCGAACCGTGCACCGTGAAGGTCCGGTCGAGGTGACCACGTTCGGCCCCCCGCCGGGCGTAGGCCGGATCACAGCTGGTGCCGAGCGCGCCGTACAGGCACGGACGACGGGGCGGGTCGGCCGAGAAGACGAACGAGGTCGACTGATCGGCGCCGGTGTCCGGGACGACCAGGGTCCGGCTGGTGTCGACGCCGGCCACGGCGATGTCACGGATGGCCACCTGCGCGGCCGGGTCGTGACCGGAGATGTCGAGCACGGTCACCTGGACACGCGCGGCAAGCCGCCCGCCGAAGTCTGCGACGGCCTTGCCGTCGGCGTCGGGCGTGACCAGCCTGCGCACCGAACCAGCGGTGATGGCCAGCCGGGTCACCCGCACGCTGCCCGGACCACCGGTGCCGGCGAGCACGGTCACCGCACCGATCGGCGTGGCCCGGACCAGGTCGTACTGGACGTACTGTCCGCGAGCCGTGGTGAACGGCGCCGAGCGCCACGAGGTTGACGGATCCGCGTCGGTCACCGCGGACGGACCGTACTCGGGAAGGACCGGGCCGAGGGAGTCGGCGTACCCGGCGGAGGTGGACGCCGTGACCGACCGGAGCGCGCCGTACCGGGCGTAGACCCGCAGGACTCCCGGAGCACCGGCGTAGTCGCTGACCACGCGATGGGTCCGGCTCGGCTCGGTCGGCGTCCGGACGTCGCTGACGGCGTCGTGGGTACGGCCGAAGTTGCGCTCGACGAGCCGATAGCCGTCGGTGACGATGGCCGGCGCGCTTCCCGGCGGCGCCAGCCCCACCAGCACGTGCTCGCCGGGTCCGACCAGGCCCGCTTCGCGAGCTGTGACCACGTCCTCCGGCGCCCCGGTCAGCACCGGGAGGGTCGAGGTGACGGTCGCCTCGGGCCGGGCCCGGGCACCGGAGACCCGATACACCTCCAGGGCCGGAAGCTGGGGTGCGCCGAACGTCCTCACCCGCTCGATCCCGGGACTGGCCGCCAGGGCCGTGGCGACCCGGTCCGCATCGGTCGCGTCCGCGATCGAGGGATCGAGGTCGTTGCGCAGGAGGATCCGGGTGATCCCGGACGCAGCCAGCGTCGGAGCCAGCGCCGGCGAGCCCAGGCCGTCGTCAAGGCGTGCATCGATCCCGTCGAGGAGGCGGATCGACGCTGCCGGGATCAGCGGGATCTGGTTGCGCGTGACCCAGCCCGAGCTGACGAGCCCCTGGATCGGTTCGTCGATGGTCCAGCCCCAGTTCTGCTGCCCGAACCCGGCGGCCGGCACCACCAGGGTCGCGCCGGGACCGTCGTCGTCGAGCCAGGCCGCAGCCTGCTGCCACGAGGCCGGGATCTGGTCCCAGCCCGGATGGCGCAGCGAACCGGTGAACACCGGTGCCGCGCTGCCGAGTACGAGCGCTGCCGCGACCACGACGCCGACGCGCCGCCAGGCAGGCGGCGACACCCGCCGTCGAGCGGTGGCCACACGTCCCAGGAGCGAGGAAGCGATCGCCGCGCAGGACGAGCCGAACCCGAGTACGAGCGGTAGCCGCACCAGCGGATCGGCTTTGTGCACGTTGCGGAACGGCGCCAGCGCGCCGTCGAGCAGGCTGCGGACACCCCCGGCGAACGGCGAACCGGCCAGACCCCCGTGCCCCCAGGTCAGCACCACCAGCCCGGTCAGGAACGCCAGCACCAGGGGCGCGCGAAACCGGATCGCGGAATTCCCGCCGCGCGCCAGACCGGCGACCCCGAGCGCCGTGATCACGCCACCCAGGAGCACCAGCACCGCGGCGGTGCTCATCGCGTGCGCGGCAGCCCAGAACGGCTCGCCGCCCACTGAGACGTAGTTCAGCCAGTGCTCGCTGCCACGGACGGCGTTGCTCCAGCCCGTCGTACGCGTCGTGGTCGCTGCAGTCTCGATGTAGTCCAGGAACGGCGGGCTGTACTTGCCGAGGAGCAGCAGCGGCAGCATCCACCACAGGCTCGCCAGGATCGTGGTCAGCACCCACCACCCGGCTAGGCGACGACCGGAACGGGTGCGGCACCCGGAGAGCACCAGGAACAGCGGCAACGGGAGCGCAAGGAGGTTCTCGGTGGCGTTGACGCCGCCCATGGCGACCACCGCGAGCCCTGCCAGCACCGCGGCCCTGCGAATCGAGAGCCGGCCGCCGAGGGCGAGCACGATCGGGAGGCAGACCCAGGGCAGCACGGCGCTGGGCAGCATCTCGGAGCTGAGCGCACCGGAGAGCCCGACGATCCTGGGCGAGAGTGCGTAGGCCAGGCCGACGAGCACCGGGATGCTCGCGGCTGCGGCCGGCAGCCGTCCGGCCCAGGGTCCGGCACCGATCCCGAGCGCCCTGGCGAGTCGGCGCGCTCCGTCGTAGGCGACGAGCAGGACCAGGGCCGACCAGGCGCGCTCGGTGATCCAGTCCGGCACCGCGATCAGATCACCGAGGAGGAAGAACGTGCCCTGCGGGAACAGATAGCCGTAGCCCTGGTTCGCCAGGCCCCCCAGATCGATCCCGGTCGCCCAGAGGTTGAGCGACTTCCCCAGCAACCGGCCCGGGTCGGCGGTCAGGTCGAACTTGGTGTCGAACGTGGTCTGGCCGATCCGCTGTCCGAAGCTGACCAGGACCAGGACGACGATCGCACCCAGGTGCAGGCAGGAGGCTCGGGCCCGATCGCGCCACCGCGTACGCCGGAGCGGCTGGCGACTCTCCCGTGTCCGGTCCTGACGACCGGAGCCCGCGCTGTCCTGCACCGCCGCACTCTATGCGGTGCAAACCATAGGATGGCGGACATGCGCGACGACACCGACTGGTCCACGACCTGGGCGGGCGCACAGGACGTCGCCGGCTGGCTCAAGGAAGGCCAGGCGCGACTGCTCTGGGACGAGGCGCGCGCGTTGCCGGCAGGTTCCACCGTCCTGGAGATCGGCAGCCACCAGGGCCGGTCCACGGTCGTGCTGGGTCGGGCACTTCAGCGCGGCGGCGGCACGGTCATCGCCGTCGACCCGTTCGTCGAAGGAAAGCTGTTCGGTGGTCCGAGCACCCGGGAGACGTTCGAGCGCAACGTCGCAGACGCCGGTCTCGTCGACGTCGTCGACCTGATCGCGGACTACAGCACCTCCCTGAGACCGACGTGGACCCGAGGTTTCGAGATGCTCTACATCGACGGCAAGCACGACTACTGGACGCTGTCGGACGACCTGCGCTGGGCGGTGCACCTGCCGGGCGGCGCGGCCGTCGTGATCCACGACTGCTTCTCCTCCATCGGGGTGACCCTCGGCATCCTGCGTCACGTCCTGTTCTCCTCGACGCTGGCCTACGAACGCCGGTCAGGCTCCCAGGCCCTCTTCCGGGTACGGCGGCCCCGTCCCGCCGATCGGCTGCGCATCCTCGCCGAGCTGCCCTGGTGGGTGCGCAACGTCGTCGTCAAGGTCCTGCTCCGGTTGCGGTTGCGCCCGATCGCCCGGCTGTTCGGGCACGACTCGCCCTACGACCCCTACTGAGCCGCCGCCTCGAGCAGAGCCTCGACGACCAGGTCGGTCCAGTCCTCGACAGCTTGCGGGGTGAACCAACCGCGCCGCGCCCGGACCGCGACAGTGGTCGTTCCCGCAGTCGTGGCCAGTCCGATCGCCGTGCCCGCCGGTCCTGTCGGCACCGGCCAGAACCGCAGCCCGACCAGTCCGGGGTGATCGATCCTGCCGAGGTTCGAGACGAGCACGGTCGCCCCGAGCCGCGTCGAGAGCATTCTGATCACCCGTGGTGCCACCCCGGACGCATCGCTCGGAAACGCCGGTTCCGGCGTGCTGTGTGCGAGCAGCTCACGCGCCTGGCCCGTGGTCCGTATCGCATCCGCGACCAGCCGCACGTAGGCGGTGTCGCGGTCCGGCGCCGGGGTCGGGCTGCCCGGTCGGCGCGAGAGGCCCATCGCGACCACCAGTCGCCGACCCGGTGCTCGTACCGAGGCAGACGCGTTCCATCGGCGCACTGCCTGCGCCGCGGCCGCGACGAGTGCGGCACTTCCGGGCCGCATCATCTCCACGACGCGAGCCGTGAGCTCGTCCCCGGTGCGCGCGGTGCGGCCGGCAGCGAGCCGCAACGGCGGTGCGAGCGCGGCTTCGGCCAGTCGCCTGACACTGCGGGTCCAGAAGCGTTTCGGTTCGACGCTCGGCGCAACTCCACGGGCAGAAGACGTCAGGTCGAGCCCGGTGAGTGCGCCGACAACACCGAGAAGTCCGAGGCCGTCCACGGCGCCGTGGAAGCCGGCGACCACGAGCCCTGTTCCGCCCGAGTCCAGCGCCACCCGGAGCAGGGGGTCCTGGTCGCCGTACCGGGTGTCGGCGAAGCGCCCGAGCACGTGCTGCTCATCGGCCGCGTCGAACGTCTCGACGACCGGTGCCGCACCGAGGTGCGGGTACTCGGCGACCAGCGCGGCTGCCGCGTCGGTCAGGGCCGCGGCACTCGTGGGGGCAGTGGTCCTCAGCGCGATCACGATGCTCCAGGACACGTCCGGATCGCCGTACAGACCGACGACGCGGCGAGCCTGCGCGACAGCGGGGTCGACACGTCGGTGCACCGGGTCTCCAGCGGTCGGGGCTGCCACCCACGACACCTTAGGCTGTCCTGCGTGAGCACTGCACCCGAGACCGCCCGACCCGCGGCGGCCGTTCGCAGCGGCTCGGCGATCGCGGTCGCCATCGGTGTGATGAACGTGGCGACCTACGCGTTCACGATCGTGGCGGCTCGGCTGCTGGGTCCCCAGGACTTCGGTGCACTCACCTCGGTCATGAACGTGCTGCTCGTCGCCGGCGTGATCTCACTGGCGCTGCAGGCTACCGCTGCACGACGCATCGCCCTCGAACCCGGCGACGTGCAGCACGTCGAGGACACGATCCTGCTCGTCGGCCAGCGGGCTGCGATCGGACTCGGTCTGCTGTTCCTGATCGCCTCTCCGCTGGTCAACGTGGCCCTCAAGCTCGGCAGCGTGGGCACGGCTGCCCTGCTCGGCGTCGCCGTCGCGCCGTTCACCCTGATGGGAGCCCAGGCAGGGGTCCTCCAGGGCGAGCGCCGCTGGACTCCCCTGGCTCTCGTCTACCTGGCCTTCGGCCTGCCCCGCCTCTTCCTCGGCGCGGCGCTGATGTGGTGGCACGCCGACGAGGTGGTCGCGTTCACAGCGGTCACGGTGTCGATGTTCGCGCCGGTCATCGTCGGCGGCATCGCCTTGCGGGTGCCGCGCGGCAAGCCGGCGCGTCCGCAGGGCGACCACAGCGCTCGCGCCCTCTGGTGGGAGACGGTGCTGAACTCCCAGGCCCTGCTCGCCTTCCTGATCCTCTCCAACATCGACATCGTGCTGGCCCGCAACACCCTCGGTGGACATGAGGCAGGCCTGTACGCCGGTGGCCTGATCATGTCCAAGGCCGTGCTGTTCCTCCCGCAGTTCGTCGTCGTGCTGGCCTTCCCGTCGATGGGATCCGAAGGCGCCGGAAAGCGTGCCCTGTTGGGGAGCCTCGCCGCGATCGCGGCAACCGGGGCGGTCGTGACGGCCGGCGTCGCAGTGCTGGCCAGCCTTGCTCTCAATTTCGTCGGCGGCGTGAAGTACGACGCGATCAAGGACTCGCTGTGGCTCTTCGCCGTCCTCGGAACAGTGCTGTCGATGCTGCAGCTGCTCGTCTACAACGTGATGGCCAAGCAGGCCCGCAGCTCGGTGCTCTACCTCTGGGCCGGTCTGATCACCCTGGTCCCGATCGGCCTCGGCAGCAACTCGGCCCATGAGCTGGTGATCCGTGTGCTGTCGGTGGACAGCGGACTGTTCGCAGTGCTGCTCGGCGTCAGCCTGTTCCGGATGCGACGTAGCGCCCCGGCACGAACCGCGGTCCGGAACACGGCCCTGCCAGCGTCCTAGTGGGCTGCCTCGTGCCAGCTCCGGCCGGTGCCGACGGAGACGTCCAGCGGAACGGTCAGGTCTGCAGCCGCGGCCATCTGTTCGCGCACGAGGTCCTCGAGCGCGGAGCGCTCCCCGTTGGCGACCTCGAAGACAAGCTCGTCGTGGACCTGGAGCAGCATCCGTGACGACAGGCCGGCCCCGGTGATCGCCCGGTCGACGTTGAGCATCGCGACCTTGATGATGTCCGCCGCCGAGCCTTGGATCGGAGCGTTCAGCGCCATCCGCTCGGCCATCTCGCGCCGTTGGCGGTTGTCGCTGGTCAGGTCGGGAAGGTAGCGGCGGCGACCCATGATCGTCTCGGTGAACCCGGACTGACGCGCCTCGTCGACGACCCCGGCCAGGTAGTCGCGGATCCCGCCGAACGTCTCGAAGTACTCGTCCATCAGGCCGCGCGCCTCGCCGGCTTCGATCTTGAGCTGCTGGGAGAGTCCGAAGGCGGAGAGACCGTAGGCGAGGCCGTAGTTCATCGCCTTGATCTTGGCCCGCATCTCGACGTTGACCTCGCTCGGTTCGACACCGAAGACACGCGCGGCCGTGACCTGGTGGAAGTCGCGACCCGAGTTGAAGGCCTCGATCAGCGCAGCATCCTCGGAGAGGTGCGCCATGATCCGCATCTCGATCTGGCTGTAGTCGGCGGTCAGGAGCTCCTCGTAGCCCGCGCCGACGACGAACGCCTGCCGGATCCGGCGGCCCTCCTCGGTGCGGACCGGGATGTTCTGCAGGTTCGGGTCGGTGCTCGAGAGCCGCCCGGTCGCCGCGATCAGCTGGTTGAACGTGGTGTGGATCCGGCCGTCCTCGGCCACCGTCTTGAGCAGCCCCTCGACCGTCTGGCGCAGCCGGGTGACGTCGCGGTGGCGCAACAGGTGCTGGAGGAACGGGTGCTCGGTCTTCTCGAAGAGTCCTTGCAGGGCGTCGGCATCGGTGGTGTAACCGGTCTTGGTGCGCTTGGTCTTCGGCATGTCGAGCTCGTCGAACAGGACGACCTGGAGCTGCTTGGGCGACCCGAGGTTGATCTCCTTGCCGATGACCTCGTAGGCATCGCCGGCAGCGGCTCGCACCGAGTCCGCGAACTCGGACTCCAGCGACGTCAGCAGGTCGTGGTCGATCGCGATCCCGACCTTCTCCATCCCGACCAGGACCCCGACCAGCGGCAGCTCGATCTCACCGAGCAACCTGGTCCCGCCCCGGTCGGCCAGCTCGGCCTGCAGCGTCACCGCCAGATCGAGGACCGCGCGGGCGTGCAGCATCGCGGCCTCGGCCACCTCGTCGCCGGTCTCGAAGAGCAGGCCCTGGTCATCGCCGGTGTCCTGCTTGAGCTCTCGCTTGAGGTGGCGCAGCGTCAGGTCGGCGAGCCCGTAGGAACGCTGGTCCGGCGCGACCAGGTAGGCCATCATCGCGGTGTCGGTCGCCAGCCCGGCCACGGCCCATCCGTGCGCACCGAGGGCGAGCAACGGGCCGTTCGCGTCGTGGATGATCTTCGGTCGGTCGCCATCGGACAGCCACGCTCCGAGGGCTGCGTCGTCGTCCGTCGTGAGCCCCGCGACATCGACGTACGCCGCTTGGCCGTCGGCCTGGGCGAACGCGATGCCGTCGACGCGGCCGGTACCCGAGGCCCAGGTGCCGCGCACGTGCAGGCCGACCGGTTCTGCCGCCAGCTCGGACAGGAAGACGGTGAGCCCGCCCGGCGCTACCGTCTGTCCGGCCAGTTCGAAGCCGGCCTCCACCTCGGGCTCCTCCGCAGGAGCGAGCGTGTCCAGGATCCGGGTGCGCAGCTCCCCGCGGAACTCGAGCTCGTCGAGCAGTGCGAGCGCGGCCTGGCGGTCCCACTCGGCGCGGTCGAGGTCGGCCATGGCGAGGTCGAGGGGAAGGTCGCGGACCAGCGCGTTGAGCCGGCGGTTGCGGATCACGTCGTCGATGTGCTCGCGCAGGCTCTCCCCCGCCTTGCCGGCCACCTCGTCGGCGCGGTTGATGACGTTCTCCAGGCCGTCGTACGTGGCGATCCACTTGGCGGCCGTCTTCGGTCCGACGCCGGGGATGCCGGGCAGGTTGTCGGAGTCCTCGCCGACCAGGGCCGCGAGCTCCGGGTAGCGATGGGGCGGCACGCTGTACTTGGCCTCGACGGCTTCCGGCGTCATCCGCGCCAGCTCCGAGACGCCGCGCATCGGGTAGAGCACCGTCGAGTGATCGGTGACCAGCTGCAGCGAGTCGCGGTCACCGGTGAGGATCAGCACCTCGAACCCGTCGTCCAGCGCCTCGGTCGTCAGCGTCGCGATGATGTCGTCGGCCTCGTAGCCCTCGTAGGTGAGGTGCTGGATGCGGAAGGTGTCCAGCAGCTGTTCGAGGAGCGAGAGCTGGCTGGAGAACTCGTCGGGCGTCTTGTTGCGCTTGGCCTTGTACTCCGGGTACTCGGCGAGCCGGAAGGTCTGGCGGGACTTGTCGAAGGCGACCGCGATATGCGTCGGCTGCTCGTCGCGCAGCACGTTGACCAGCATCGAGGTGAACCCGTACACGGCGTTCGTGTGCTGGCCGGTGACGGTCGAGAAGTTCTCCACCGGAAGCGCGAAGAAGGCGCGGTAGGCCAGCGAATGGCCGTCGAGCAGCAACAAGCGCGGACGACCGGCCGTGGTTGTGGAAGCACTGTCTGGCACGTTGTGACCCTAATGGGTGGCCCCGACATCGTCAGCGCTCAGGGCCGGGGCAGGATGGGACCCATGAGCCTGCACGACAACATCGCCGCCTACGTCGCCGCCATGCCTGAGGGGATGGGGGCGCTCAACGACAAGATGGGCATCGAGGTCACCGAACTCTCCGTGGAGCGCGTCGTGGCCACGATGCCGGTTGAGGGCAACACCCAGCCGTACGGACTTCTGCACGGCGGCGCGAGCGTCGTCCTGGCCGAGACCCTCGGCTCGATGGCCTCCGGACTGCATGCGGCGACGATGGGCAAGGTGCCGGTGGGCGTGGACATCAACGCCACCCACCACCGCGCAGCCACCAGCGGCATCGTCACGGGTGTCGCGACGGCGATTCACCTGGGCCGTACGTCGACGGCGTACGAGATCGTGATCACCGACGAGCGCGGCAAGCGGGTCTGCACCTCGCGGATCACCTGCGCCCTGATTCCGGCACCGGGCGCGGATTAGTCGTCGGCGGCGTCCTCGCGCACCTGGGCGCGCCGCTGCGAGCGCCGCTGGGCCAGCACCCGCCCGAGGTTGCGGCGGGCGTCGTACCGCAGCGGCTCGGGGGTGAGCTTGTGGCGCAGCAGGCTGGTGTTCGCGACCCGGATCGAGGCCACGGTCGCCAGCCCGAGACGGGCCAGGAAACGGTTGGTGTCACGCGAGCCGCTCGAGGTGATCGCGGTGACGTGCGGGATGTCCTTGTCCTCTGCCCAGGTGACGGCGACGTCGAGCAGGGCGCGGGCGAACCCGTGCTTGCGGTGCGTCGGCAGGACCTGCAGGTAGGAGGTGTGGATTGCCATGTCGGTGTGCAGCGGGCTCATCGCGGCCCGTCGCAGGTTGAGCGCGGCGACGATCTCACCGTCGAGCAACCCGACCACGACCCGCTCGTCGGGATCGGCAGCAACCTGTGCGAGCGCGGAGGCGGCCTCATCGAGCGGCCGTGGCGTCGGCTGTTCGCTGCCCCTGTGCCCGACCTCGTCCCAGAGCCTCAACAATGCCTCGGCATCCTCAGGCACGGCATCCCGGATCTCGAGCGGACGACGTGACATCGATGCCTCCTAGACCCCCGACGGTGACCCGAGTTCGGAACGGCGCAAGACTACGCTTCTCGCCATCATCACTCTAGGGGGCCGGGTTGTTCATCGGAACGGGCACTCTGGTGAACGCCTCGACGGTCCTGGTCGGCAGCACGATCGGAGTCCTGGTCGGCCACCGGCTGCCGCTGCGCACCCGCAGGGTGGTCACCGACGGCCTCGGGCTCGTCACCCTGCTGATCGCGGCTTCGTCGGCGATGGCGGTCTCGGACGGCAGCCTGGCACGGGCAGTCGGCAGCTCCGCGCCCATGCTGATCGTGCTCGGCTCGCTGCTGCTCGGCGGCATCTGCGGCTCGCTGGTCCGCCTCGAAGACCGGCTCGAGGGCCTCGGCGACGTCCTCCAGCGGCGGCTGAGCCGCAACGACCCGGCGGCGCACGGCGACAGCCGGGACCGGTTCGTCCAGGGCTTCCTGACAAGCTCCCTGGTGTTCTGCGTGGGTCCGCTGACGATCCTCGGCTCGATCACCGAAGGCATCGGCAAGGGCTCGGACCAGCTGCTCCTGAAATCAGCCCTCGACGGGTTCGCCTCGATCGCCTTCGCGGCCTCGTTCGGCTGGGGCGTCGCCGCGAGCGTCGTGACGCTGGTGGCTGTGCAGGGCTCGCTCACAGCCCTGGGCGCCGCCCTGGGTAACTTCCTGCCCGATGCCCACCTGGCCGCGCTGACCGCGACCGGCGGCCTGTTGCTGGTCGGAGTCGGGCTCCGGTTGCTCGAGATCAAGCAGATCAAGGTCGGCGACCTGCTGCCGGCGCTGCTGGTCGCCCCGTTGCTGACGCAGGTCGTGGTCTGGTTCCGCTAGCCCGTTCCCAGGGCGTCTCGGCAAGCTCGACGACCTAGACGTCACCGCCGAGGTACGCCGCGCGGACCGAGTCGTCGCCTGCCAGTTCGGCGCCCGTCCCGGAGCGGACGATCTTGCCGCTCTCCAGGATGTGCGCCGTGTGCGCCCGCTTGAGCGCCTGGGCGGCGTTCTGCTCGACGAGCAGCACCGTGGTGCCCTGGGTGTTGATCTCGGTGACGATCGAAAAGATCTGCTGGATCAACTTCGGCGCGAGACCCATCGAGGGTTCGTCGAGGAGCAGCAAGCGCGGCTTGGCCATCAGCGCCCGCCCGATTGCCAGCATCTGCTGCTCACCGCCGGACATGCTGCCCGCGGCTTGGCCCTGCCGCTCCTTCAACCGCGGGAACAGGTCGAAGACGCGGTCCATGTCGGCCCGGTAGGCGGCGCTCTTGCGGTCCTTGCGGACGTAGGCGCCCATGTCGAGGTTCTCCAGGACGGACATGCCCGGGAAGCATCCGCGACCCTCGGGTGACTGGCTCAACCCCATCACGACCCGCTCGTACGGCGGCGAATGGGTGATGTCCTTGCCGTCGAAGAGCACCGTCCCCTGACGGACCCGGCGCAGCCCGGAGAGCGTCTTCAGCGTCGTCGTCTTGCCGGCGCCGTTGGCTCCGATCAGCGTCGTGATCGTGCCTTCCTCGACTCCGAAGGTGATGTCGCGGATAGCCTCGATGTGCCCGTAGTTGACGCACAGGCCCTGCACCTCAAGAAGCATCGTCTTCGTCCACTCCCAGGTAGGCCGCGATGACAGCGGGGTTGTCGCGGATCTCCGCCGGGGTGCCCTCGGCGATCTTCTGCCCGAACTCGAGCACCACGATCCGGTCGGTGACACCCATGACGAGGCGCATGTCGTGCTCGATCAGCAGGACGGTATAGCCCTCGTCGCGGACCTTGCGGATCAGCTCCATCAGCTTGAGCTTCTCGGCCGGGTTGAAACCGGCCGCGGGCTCGTCGAGGCAGAGCAGCTTGGGGCCGGTCGCCATCGCCCTGGCGATCTCGAGCCTCCGCTGGTCGCCGTACGACAGGTTGGAGGCCAGCTCGTCATGGTCGGCCTTGATCCCGACGACCTCGAGCAGGTCCGTGGCACGGGCGAGCGCTTCAGCCTCCGTCCTGCGGTGCCGAGGGGTCCGGAACAGCGCGTCGAAGATGCCGACCCTGCTGTGCGCGTCCGCACCGACCATCACGTTCTCGAGCACCGACATCGACTTGAACAGCCGGATGTTCTGGAAGGTGCGCGCGATGCCGAGCTGCGTGATCTTGTGCCGACGCATCCGGCCGAGGGGCTTCCCGCCGAAGCGGACCTGTCCCGAGGTCGCCTGGTAGACGCCTGTCATGACGTTGAAACAGGTCGTCTTGCCGGCGCCGTTCGGGCCGATCAGGCCGAGGATCTCGCCTTCCCTGATGTCGAAAGTGACCTCGTTGAGGGCGGTGAGGCCGCCGAACTTGATCGTGACGTTGTCGACCTCGAGGACGGCCGGACGGGGATCAGACATCGGTCACCTCCACGTCGCCTTCCTCGAGCGCGTCGATCTGCGCTTCCGCGGCGCGCGCCCGTCTGGCCCGGCGCGGTGGTAGCAGCCCCTGGGGTCGCCAGATCGACAGCACCATCAGCGCCAGACCGAAGATGAAGTACCGGTAGTCCCCCAGCTGACGGAACCGGTCCGGAAGGTACGCCACGATCACGCCGCCCAGGATCGCACCCCAGCGGTTGCCCGAGCCGCCCACGATGACCGCGGCGACGTAGAGCATCGAGTAGATGAGCATGAAGGCCTGCGGATTGATGTACCCACCCTGTCCGCTCGCGTACAGCGAGCCGGAGAGGCCACCGATGGCCGCACCGAGGGCGAAGGCCATCAGCTTGTACTTGAAGGTGTTGACGCCCATCAGCTCGGCGGCGTCCTCGTCCTCGCGGGTGGCCTCCCACGCGCGCCCGACCCGACTCGCCTTGACCAGCCGATCACCGATGATCACCAGGATCAGGACAGTGAGGATCAGCCAGTAGTACGGGATCGCGTCGAGGGCGCCGAAGACCAAGACATGGGTCTCGTGGGTGGTGTCCAGCGACGGGACCAGGCCGTTCCACTGCAGGTGCGGGATCGCGAACGCACCGCCCTGCTCGAACGGCGGATTCGGCTGCTTTCCGAACGACGGCGGGTGCGCGATGTTCTTGATGCCCGCAGACGCGCCGAGCCAGCTGACGTTGTTGGCGATCTTCTGGATGATCTCGCCGAACCCGAGTGTGACGATGGCCAGGTAGTCGCCGCGCACCCGCAAGGTCGGCGCCCCGAGGATCACTCCGGTGATCATGGTGACGATGATCGCCAGCGGCAGCGACAGGAAGTACGGCCACTGCCAGTGGTAGGACGTCAGGACACCGGTGACGTAGGCGCCAGTCGCGTAGAACCCGATGTACCCGAGGTCGAGCAGCCCGGCGTACCCGATCACGATGTTCAGGCCGAGCGCGACCAGCGCGAAGGTGGCACAGTCGAACATCACCCCACCGAAGTCGATCTGGTTGGTCGTGATGATCGGCAGGCGCAGCAGCGGCAGCGCGTACACGAACACCATCGCCAGCACGGCCCAGATCGCCTTCAGGTAGGTCGGCTGTGCGTTGTAGCGGTCGACTCTCACGTCCCACCACTCGCCGACCTTGTGCAACGGGCTTTGGCGCACGGGGGGAACCATGAGGCTCGGGGTCGTCATGCGCGTGCCTTCCCGAGCGCCTCACCGAGGATGCCGGAGGGTCGGACCAGAAGGATCAGGACGAGCAGCACGAAGGCGGTGACGTCGCGCCACTGGTCGCCGAACACGGCTGCTCCCCAGCTCTCCATCACTCCGAGGAGGAGGCCACCCAGCAGCGCACCACGCAGGTTGCCGATGCCGCCCATGACGGCGGCGGTGAACGCCTTGACACCGAGGGTGAAGCCGGCGTCCTGCTTGGTGGTGCCGATCTTGACCATGTAGAGGGTGGCGGCGGCGCCGGCCATCAGACCGCCGAGGAGGAAGGTCAGCTGCACGACGCGGGTGCTGTTCACGCCCATCAGGGCTGCGGACTCGGGGTCCTGCGCGACCGCGCGGATGCCCCGGCCGAAGCGGGTACGCAGGACCAGCTGGTCGAGGACGACCATCATCAGCACGGCTGCGACGATGATCGTCAGGTCCACGTCGGTGACGCTGTAACCCCCGATGCTGAACAAGTGGTGCGGCAGGATCGAGACCGGGTTGGAGTAGACGTCGCGGGCCTTGCCCGGAGAGACGTAGTTCGCAAGCTTGTGGTCGAGACCGAACCACTGCGCGAACTTGTCGCGCAGTCCCATGCCCTCTGACAGAGCGAAGGAGGCGCCGATCGCGGAGATCAGCGCGATCAGCTTCGGCGCGTTCTTCTTGATCAGCGGCCGGTACGCGATGCGCTCGAGCAGGAGCGCCACGACCGCAGACAGGCACATCGCGGCGACGAGCGCGACGAGGAGGATCGGGATCGATCTCCCCAGGCTCCATTGGGCGCTCGAGGTCCCGTGCAACGCCACGAACACCCAGGCCACCGCGAAGGTCCCGAACATGAAGACCTCGGAGTGGGCGAAGTTGATCAGCTGGAGAACGCCGTAGACCATCGTGTAGCCGAGCGCGACGAGCGCGTAGATCGCGCCGAACACCAGGCCCCCGATGGTGAAGCTCAGAAAGTTGTCGTAGCTGCCGAACAGCGCACCCAGATCCACCGCGGGTCCTCCCCCTGATCTGATCGGCTGCGGCCGGAGGCGGGTGCCTCCGGCCGCAGCCTGGTTCAGTTACTCAGACTTCTCCGAGATCAGGAGATCGCGGTCGGGTTGTTGACGTCCAGCACGCCGTTCTTCACGAAGTAGGCGTAGATCTTCGACTGCTTGATGTCGCCCTTGCTGTCGAACGCGATCGGACCGCTGGCACCAGTGCCCGTGTAGCTGTTGATGTAGTCGTTCAGCTTCTGCTCGGTTCCGACACCTGCCTTGACTGCTGCCAGGAAGATGTTCGTCGCGTCGTACGCCTGGGTGGCGTACAGACCGGTCGCGCCGAAACCGCTCGGGGCCGGGCCGGCCGGGGCCGACAGCACCGCACCGTTGGCGGCCTGCGCTCCCGCGACCTTGACGAAGTTCGGGTCCTCGGCACCGTCACCCGACATGAACGTGCCCTTGAAGCCACCCTGGGTGAGCGCCTTCTTGAGCAGGCCCGCCTCGGTGTAGTAGCCACCGTAGAAGAAGCAGTCCGCTCCGGCAGCCTTGGTCTTGGTCACCACGGCCGACATGTCGGTCTGGCCGACCGAGATCTTGTCGGTGCCCGCGAGAGCCGAGCCGAGCGCGCTCTGGACCGTCTTGTCGAGGCCGACGCTGTAGTCCTGGCCGTCGTCGACGGCGAAGACCTTCTTGCAGCCGGCGGTACCGGTCAGGTACTTGGCATCTGCGTTGCCCTGGGCGTCGTCGTTGCCGATGACCCGGTGCCACGTGGTCCATCCGGACTTGGTGATCGTCACGTTGGTGGCCGACGGGGAGATCGACGGCAGGCCGGCCTGGAAGAAGGTCTTGCCGGTCGCCAGCGACTCCCCGGAGAAGCCGGGACCGACCAGCCCGAAGATCGTGCTGTCATTGATGATCTGGGTCGCGAGGGCGGGCGCCTTGGTCGGGTCCCCCTGCGAGTCGAAGGTCTTGAGGCCGATCTTGCAACTGGTGTTCTTGGCGTTGTAGCCCTTGAGCGCCAGGTTGATGCCGTTGACCATGTTCTGGCCGAGCGCACCGGCGTCACCAGTCAGGGCGCCGATGAACGCGAGGTTCTTGCCGCAGAACGCACTGGCACCGCTCGACGAGCCATTGCTTGACGAGGAACCGCAGGCAGCGGTCAGGCTGAGCGCAGCGACGCCGGCCACGGCGGCGGCCACGCGCAGGGACTTCATGGAACGGATCATGTTTCCTCCGCTATCGGGGGTGGACGTGATCGACGCTCGGCACCGATCACGTGGTTTGGGGGGACGCTAGCACCGAAGAATCCGCTGCGGGGCAACCCAACGGCTCCGATCTGCACCGTTGCCAAACCGTGACGCAACGCATTCGCCGGTATGCCCGAACCAGGACGTAGGTCCTGTCCGCGCCACACCCGCAGCGCGATCAGCGGCCGTCGACCCCGTGTTCGACGACTCCATCGGCAACCTCGCGCATCGAGAGGCGCAGGTCCATCGCGGTCTTCTGGATCCAGCGGAACGCGTCGGGTTCGGACAGGCCCAGCTTCTCCTGGAGAACGCCCTTGGCCTTGTCGACGACCTTGCGGGTCTCGAGCCGGTCGGACAGGTCGGCGACCTCGGCCTCGAGCAGCTGGAGCTCGGCGAACCGGCTGACCGCCATCTCGATCGCCGGCACCAGGTCAGACTTCCCGAACGGCTTGACCAGGTAGGCCATCGCACCGGCGTCTCGCGCCCGCTCCACGAGGTCCCGCTGGCTGAACGCGGTGAGCATGACCACCGGCGCGATGCGTTGCGATGCGATCCGCTCGGCCGCAGCAATGCCGTCGAGCCTGGGCATCTTGACGTCGAGGATGACCAGGTCCGGTCGCAGCTCCTCAGTCCGTGCGATCGCCTGCTCACCATCCTCGACCGCCGCCACCACGTCGTACCCTTCCTCGGCGAGCATCTCGGCGAGGTCGAGGCGGATCAGCGCTTCGTCCTCGGCGATGACGACGCGACGTCGGCTGGGCACGGGGCTCTCGGTCACGGGCCACAGGCTACCGAGTGGGGATCGGCTCATCGCCTCAGGTAGCGTTTGCCTGCCCGGCCGGGTTGGTGGAATGGCAGACACGATGCTCTCAAACAGCATTGTCCGAAAGGGCGTGTGGGTTCGAATCCCACACCCGGCACCCGAAGCAGGTCGCGCCGATCGGCCAGCGGCGCGAGGCGTACGGTCACAGACTCCGGTACGCCGGAGCAACCTCGTTGATCGCGTCGCCCATCCGGTGGATGCGCAGCGCGTTCGTCGAACCGGGGATCCCTGGCGGACTGCCGGCGATGATCACCACGATGTCGCCTTCGACGACGCGGCCCGCGTCGAGCAGCTGCTCGTCGACCTGACGCACCATCTGGTCGGTGTGCTCGACCTCCACGGTCTTGAACGTCTCGACGCCCCAGGTCATCGACAGCTGTGATCGCACCGTCGCCTCAGGTGTGAAGGCGAGGACCGGGATGACCCCGCGGTAGCGGGCCAGCCGCCGTGCCGAGTCACCGGACTGGGTGAAGGCGACCAGGTACTTGGCACCGACCCGCTCGGCCACCTCGGCCGCGGCCTTCGCGATGACCCCGCCGCGGGTCCGGGGCTGCCAGTCGATGGCGGCCATCCGCTCGAGCTCGTGGTCCTCGGTCGACTCGATGATCCGGGCCATCGTGCGGACCGTCTCGATCGGGTACTCCCCTACGCTCGTCTCGCCGGAGAGCATCACAGCGTCGGCCCCGTCCAGGATGGCGTTCGCCACGTCCGAGGCCTCGGCCCTGGTCGGCGTCGGGCTGGAGATCATCGACTCGAGCATCTGCGTCGCGACGATGACGGGCTTGGCGTTGCGTCGCGCCTTGGCGACCACGCGCTTCTGCAGGAACGGGACGTCCTCCAGCGGGCACTCGACGCCGAGGTCGCCGCGGGCGACCATGAAGCCGTCGAAGGCTTTGATCACCTCATCGAGGTTGTCGATCGCCTGCGGCTTCTCGATCTTCGCGATGACCGGGAGCATGATGCCCTCTTCGTGCATGACCTGGCGGACGTCCTCGACGTCCTTGGCCGATCGGACGAACGACAGGGCGATGAAGTCGACCGTCAGGTGCAGCGCCCAGCGCAGGTCTTCGATGTCCTTCTCGGAGAGCGCGGGCACGCTGACCGGAACGCCGGGCAGGTTGATGCCCTTGTGGTCGCTGACCCGCCCGCCGACCTCGACGCGGGTGTGCACGTCGGTGCCGTTCACCCCGGTGACCCGGAGACGCACCTTGCCGTCGTCGATCAGGACCTGGTCGCCTTCGCTGACGTCGCCGGGCAGACCCTCGTACGTCGTCGAGGCGATCTCGTTGGTCCCGGACAGCTCGCGCGTCGTGATCGTGAACTCCTGGCCACTCTGCAGGCGCACCCCGCCGTCACGGAACCAGCCGAGGCGGATCTTCGGGCCCTGGAGGTCGGCGAAGATCCCGACACCGTGGCCGCTCTCGTCGGAGGCCTCGCGCACCATCCGGTACACGGCCTCGTGCTCGGCGTACGTTCCGTGGCTCAGGTTCAGCCGGGCCACGTCCATACCGGCGTCCACCAGGGCCCGGATGCTCTCCTTCGTGGAGGTGGCCGGCCCGAGGGTGCACACGATCTTTGCTCTCCGCACCCCACGAGCCTATCGCTGCGGGTGTTGAACGATCCAATCCCTACGCCGAATGGTCACTTAGATGCGGTCGAACGGTCACCTAGCCAGGTCACAAATGACCATTCGACCCGATGCAAGTGACCATTCGGCGGTCAGGCGACGACGGGACGTTCGGTCGGGGGAATCGGAGCGGGCAGGGTCGTCGAGCCGGTGAGGAAGGTGTCCACCGCGGCGGCGGCGGCACGACCCTCGGCGATCGCCCAGACGATCAGCGACTGGCCGCGACCGGCGTCTCCGGCGACGAAGACCCCCTCGACCGAGGATGCGTACGCGCTGTCGCGCACGATGTTGCCGCGCTCGTCGAGGTCGACCCCGAGCTGGTCGACCAGGCCGTCGCGCTGGGGGCCGACGAAGCCCATCGCGAGCAGGACCAGGTCGGCCGGGATGTCGCGCTCGGTGCCCTCGATCGGCGTGAACGACCCGTCGACCTCGACCAGGCGCAGGGCACGCACGTTGCCCGCGTCGTTGCCGAGGAACTCGGTGGTCGAGACCGCGTAGACCCGGTCACCGCCCTCCTCGTGCGCCGAGGACACCCGGAACGTCATCGGGTACGTCGGCCACGGCTGGTTCGCCGGTCGGTCCTCGCCCGGTCGCGCCATGATCTCAAGCTGGGTGATCGAGGCCGCGCCCTGGCGGATCGAAGTACCGAGGCAGTCGGCTCCGGTGTCGCCACCGCCGATGATGATGACGTGCTTGCCGGCCGCGGTGATCTGGTCCTCGACTGATTCCCCGAGCGAGACCCGGTTGGCCTGCGGCAGGAACTCCATGGCCTGGTGGATGCCACCGAGCTCACGTCCTGGAACCAGCAGGTCCCGGGCCACCGTCGACCCGACGGCGAGCACGACGGCGTCGTAACGGTCACGCAACGCCGCGCCCGTCAACTCGGTCCCGACATCGACGCCCGCCCGGAAGACGGTGCCCTCGCGACGCATCTGCTCCAGGCGCCGGTCGAGGACCTTCTTCTCCATCTTGAACTCCGGGATGCCGTAGCGCAGCAGGCCGCCGATCCGGTCGGCGCGTGCGTAGACGGCCACCGTGTGACCGGCCCGGGTGAGCTGCTGGGCGACCGCCAGCCCGGCCGGCCCGGACCCGACGACGGCGACGGTCTTGCCGGAGAGCCACTCCGGCGGCTGCGGCCGTACGTTGTGGGACTCGAAGGCACGCTCGATGATCGAGACCTCGACGTTCTTGATCGTCACCGGGTCCTGGTTGATGCCCAGCACGCACGCGGTCTCGCACGGCGCCGGGCACAGCCGCCCGGTGAACTCGGGGAAGTTGTTCGTCGCGTGCAAGCGCTCGATCGCGGCGTCCCAGTCGTCGCGGTACACCAGGTCGTTCCACTCGGGGATGATGTTGCCCAGCGGGCAGCCCTGGTGACAGAAGGGGATGCCGCAGTCCATGCACCGCGACGCCTGCTCCCGGATGATCGGCAGCAGTGCGCGGCCGGGACCGCCGGGGTAGACCTCGTTCCAGTCGTGGACGCGCTCCTCGATCGGCCGGCGCGCCGCGACCTCGCGGCCGTGGTTCAGAAAACCCTTGGGGTCAGCCATGCCGCACCTCCTTCGTCGGCGCGCATGGCGCCATGGCTGTCCTGATGGCCTTCATGGGGTTCGCACGCTCACCCATGAAGGCTCTCCATCATCTTCTTGGCAACCTCGGCCTCGTCGAGGCCGTCGGCCTCGGCCTTCGCCTTGGCCTCCATCACGGTCCGGTAGTCGCGGGGCATCACCTCGGTGAAGCGGGTCAGCGCGGTGTCCCAGTCGGCGAGCAGCGCGGTGGCGACCTCCGACCCGGTCTCCTCGGCGTGCTTGCGGACCAGGGCCTGCAGCGTTGCCGACTCGTCTGCCGGTACCGGGCCCAGGTCGACCAGCTCGCGGTTGGTCCGGCCCGGCTCCAGGTCCAGCACGTACGCCGTACCGCCGCTCATGCCGGCCGCGAAGTTGCGACCGGTCGGACCGAGCACGACGACCGTGCCTCCGGTCATGTACTCGCAGCCGTGGTCGCCCACGCCCTCGACGATCGCCGTGACGCCGGAGTTGCGCACGCAGAACCGCTCGCCGGCCTGACCGCGCAGGAAGATCTCACCCGAGGTCGCGCCGTAGCCGATCGTGTTGCCGGCGATGATCTGCTCGCTGGCGTCGAACGTCGCGGCCCGGTCGGGGCGGACCACGATCCGTCCTCCCGAGAGCCCCTTGCCGACGTAGTCGTTCGCGTCGCCCTCGAGGCGCAACGTGATGCCCGGCGGAAGGAACGCGCCGAACGACTGACCGGCCGAACCGGTCAGGGTGATGTCGATCGTGCCGTCCGGCAGGCCCGCCGCGCGGTAGCGCTTGGTCACCTCGTGGCCGAGCATGGTGCCGACGGTCCGGTTGACGTTGCGGATCGCGACCTGCGCACGAACAGGTTCGCCGTTCTCCAGGGCCGCGGCGGCCAGCGTGATCAGCTCGTTGTCCAGCGCCTTGTCCAGGCCGTGGTCCTGCCCGGTGGTGTTGCGCAGGGCCGCACCGTCGGGAAGGGCGGGAACGTGGAAGATCGGCGAGATGTCCAGGCCCGAGGCCTTCCAATGCTGGACGGCCCGCGTGGAGTCGAGCACCTCGGCATGGCCGATCGCTTCGTCCAGCGTGCGGAACCCGAGCTCGGCAAGGATTTCGCGGACCTCCTCGGCGACGTAGGTGAAGAAGTTGACGACGTACTCGGCCTTCCCGGAGTAGCGCTCGCGCAGGACCGGGTTCTGGGTCGCGACGCCCACCGGGCAGGTGTCGAGGTGGCAGACCCGCATCAGGATGCAGCCGGAGACCACCAGCGGAGCCGTGGCGAACCCGTACTCCTCGGCGCCGAGAAGCGCGGCGATGACCACATCACGACCCGTCTTGAGCTGACCGTCGGTCTGCACGACGATGCGGTCGCGCAGGCCGTTGAGCAGCAGGGTCTGCTGGGTCTCGGCCAGGCCGAGCTCCCACGGACCACCGGCGTGCTTGAGGGAGGTGAGCGGCGAGGCGCCCGTGCCACCGTCGTGCCCGGAGATCAGCACCACGTCCGCGTGCGCCTTGGAGACGCCCGCAGCCACGGTGCCGACGCCGACCTCGGCGACCAGCTTCACGTGTACCCGGGCGGCCGGGTTCGCGTTCTTCAGGTCGTGGATCAGCTGCGCCAGGTCCTCGATCGAGTAGATGTCGTGGTGCGGCGGCGGCGAGATCAAGCCGACACCGGGAGTGCTGTGCCGGGTCTTGGCCACCCAGGGGTAGACCTTGTTGCCCGGGAGCTGGCCGCCCTCACCGGGCTTGGCGCCCTGGGCCATCTTGATCTGGATGTCGTCGGCGTTGGTCAGGTACTCCGCGGTGACGCCGAAGCGTCCCGACGCGACCTGCTTGATCGAGGATCGACGCTCGGGGTCGTAGAGCCGCTCCGCGTCCTCGCCGCCCTCACCGGTGTTCGACTTCGCGCCGAGTCGGTTCATCGCGATGGCCAGCGTCTCGTGCGCCTCCATCGAGATCGACCCGTAGGACATCGCACCGGTGGAGAACCGCTTGACGATGGCGGAGACCGGCTCGACCTCGTCGATGCTGATCGGGGCGCGCCCGGTCGTCTCGCCGTCCTTGAAGCGGAACAGCCCGCGCAGGGTCATCAGCTTCTCGGCCTGGTCGTCGACCGCCTTCGTGTACTGCTTGAAGACGTCGTAGCGACCCGAGCGGGTGGCGTGCTGGAGGCGGAACACCGTCTCGGGGTTGAACAGGTGCAGCTCGCCCTCGCGACGCCACTGGTACTCGCCACCGATCGCCAGGTCCCGGTGTGCCGGCGCGATCCCGTCGATCGGGTACGCCGCGCGGTGCCGCAGGGACACCTCCTCGGCGATGGTGTCCAGGCCGATGCCGCCGAGCTTGGAGGTGGTGCCGGTGAAGTACTTGTTGACCAGCTCCTCCGACAGGCCCAGGGCCTCGAAGATCTGCGCGCCGGTGTACGACGCGACGGTGGAGACGCCCATCTTGGACATCACCTTCAGGACGCCCTTGCCGAGCGACTTGACCAGGTTCTTGACCGCGACCTCGGGCTCGGCCTTGACGTAGAAGCCGTCGCGGGCAAGGTCCTCGACGGTCTCCATCGCGAGGTACGGGTTCACGGCGGCCGCGCCGTAGCCGATCAGCGTCGCGACGTGGTGGACCTCTCGGACGTCACCGGCCTCGACGATCACGCCCACCTGGGTACGGGTCTTCTGCCGGACCAGGTGGTGGTGCACGGCAGCGGTCATCAGCAGCGACGGGATCGGTGCGTGGACGGCGTCCGAGTGCCGGTCGGAGAGCACGATGATCCGGGCGCCCGCGGCGATCGCACCGGAGACCTCTGCGCAGATCTCGTCCAGGCGAGCGGCCAGGGCCGCTCCCCCGCCGGCGACCTCGTACAGGCCGCGCGAGACGTGCGTGACGAAGCCGGGCATGTCGCCGTCTCGGTTCACATGGCGGATCTTGACCAGCTCGTCGTTGGTGATCACCGGGAACGGCAGCACCACCTGGCGACACGAGGCCGGGCCGGGGCTGAGCAGGTTGGCCTCGGGGCCGATGGTGCCGTTCAGGCTCGTGACCAACTCTTCGCGGATCGCGTCGAGCGGCGGGTTGGTCACCTGGGCGAACAGCTGCGCGAAGTAGTCGAACAGCAGCCGCGGGCGGTCCGAGAGCACCGCGATGGGCGTGTCGGTGCCCATCGAGCCGATCGGCTCGGCCGGGTTGTTGGCCATCGGGGTGAGCAGGACGCGCAGCTCCTCCTCGGTGTAGCCGAAGATCTGCTGGCGGCGGGTGACCGAGGCGTGGCTGTGCACGACGTGCTCACGGTCGGCGATGTCGCTGAGCTTGATCAACCCGGCGTGCAGCCACTCGTCGTACGGGCTCTCGGCGGCGAGGGTGGACTTGATCTCCTCGTCCTCGATGATCCGGTGCTCCTCGGTGTCGATCAGGAACATCCGGCCCGGCTGGAGCCGACCTTTGCGCACCACCGTGGCGGGGTCGATGTCCAGCACGCCGACCTCGCTGGCGAGTACGACGAGACCGTCGTCGGTCACCCAGTACCGGCTCGGGCGCAGGCCGTTGCGGTCGAGCACGGCACCGACCTGGGTGCCGTCGGTGAACACGACGCACGCCGGTCCGTCCCACGGCTCCATCAGGGCCGAGTGGAACTCGTAGAACGCCTTGCGCTTGGCGTCCATCTCGGTGTGGTTCTCCCACGCCTCGGGGATCATCATCAGCACGGCGTGCGGCAGGCTGCGACCGCCCATGTGCAGCAGCTCGAGGACCTCGTCGAAGGACGCCGAGTCGGACATGCCCGGCGTACAGATCGGGAACAGCCGCTCGAGGTCGCCGGGGATGACGTCGCTGTGCAGCAGTGCCTCGCGGGCGCGCATCCAGTTCCGGTTGCCCATCACCGTGTTGATCTCGCCGTTGTGCGCGATGAACCGGTACGGGTGGCTCAACGGCCAGCTCGGGAAGGTGTTGGTCGAGAAGCGCGAGTGCACCACCGCGACCGCCGATTCGACGCGCTCGTCGACGAGGTCGGCGAAGACGTGGTCGAGCTGGTCGGTGGTCAGCATGCCCTTGTAGGCGATCGTGCGGCTGGAGAGCGACGGGAAGTACACGTCGGTCTCGTGCTCGGCACGCTTGCGCAGGCAGAACGCGAGTCGCTCCAGGCCCATGCCCAGGATCCGGCTGCCGGTCGCCGCGACAAAGAGCTGCGCGAACGACGGCATCGTCGCCAGCGCGGTGGCTCCGAGCGAGGACGGGTCGGTCGGGACGTCACGCCAGCCGAGGACGGTCAGGCCCTCCTCGACGGCGATCTCCTCGATCCGTTGCCGGGTCTTCGCGACCTGCTCGGCGTCACCGGGCAGGAAGGCCGTACCGACGGCGTAGGAGTGCGGCGCCGGGAGCTCGAACCCGGCCTCACGGGTGACCTCGCGGAAGAAGCGGTCGGGCACCTGGAGCAGGATGCCGGCGCCGTCACCGGAGTTCGGCTCGGCCCCAGCAGCACCGCGGTGCTCGAGGTTGCGCAGGGCCCGCAGCGCCTTGGCCACGATGTCGTGGCTCGGCACTCCGGTGAGGGTCGCGACGAACGCGACACCACAGGCGTCGTGCTCGTGCTGCGGGTCGTACAGGCCCTGGGAAGCGGGGCGCCCGAACAGCGTGGTGGTTGCCCCGGTTGTGGGCGGCGGGAATGCGCGCATCTGCATTCTCCCGTCGTCGTCGAGCGCACGCGGATCGGTCCCTCGCGGGATCGGCACGGTGCGGCGGTGGAAGCATGCTGCACAGGACTTCACTGGCCCGTGCGGAAGAAAGTTCAGACTACAACAATCGGTACCTTCCGCGCGCGCTCGTTTCGGGCTCTGGACGCGTGCGGTCCGACACGGCGTCTACGCAGGTCAGAGGGCGGTATCCGGCTCGACGGGTTCATCGGCTTCCGGCTGGTGAGGGTCGAGAAAGACCGAGGTCTCCCGGGTGTCCGGGGCCGGGTGCCGGCGCCCTGCGATCACGAAGTACACCAGCGCACCGGTGCCCAGGAGGATCGACGTCCAGACGTTCAGGCGCAAGCCGAGGATGTTGTTGTACTCGACCGTGTCGATCCGCAGGTGCTCGATCCACCCGCGACCGATGCAGTAGATCATCACGTAGAGCGCGAAGGTCCTGCCGAACCCGAGCCGGAGCTTGCGGTCGAGCCAGAGCACGACGCCCATCGCGCCGAGGTCCCAGATCGACTCGTAGAGGAACGTCGGGTTGAACGTGTACGGCGGACCGTGCGGGAAGTGCTTGGCGAGGTCGTACCCCTCAGGGATGTGCGCCCGGTCGATCTTCAGGCCCCACGGCTTGGTGGTCGCACGCCCGAAGAGCTCCTGGTTAAAGTAGTTGCCCCAGCGACCGATCGCCTGGGCCAGCAGCAACGAGGGTGCCAGCGCATCGAGCAGCGGCCTGATCCTGATGCCGTACTTGCGGCACGCGATCGCGCCACCGACGATCCCGCCCGCGACGGCGCCCCAGATGCCCAGGCCGCCGTGCCAGATCTCCAGGGCACCCCACGCGTTCTTGCCGGCGCCGAAGTACAGGTCGTGGTCGGTCGCCACGTGGTAGGCCCGGGCGCCGACCAACCCGAACGGCACCGCGATCAAGGCGACGTCACCGACCTGCCCCTGGACGCCACCACGCGCGATCCAGCGCTTCTCACCGAGCCAGACCGCGGCGATGACGCCGGTGATGATGCAGAGCGCGTAGGCGCGGATCGGCACCGGTCCGATGTGCCACACCCCCTGGCTCGGGCTCGGGATGAACTGGGCGACCAGGCCCTGTGCGATCAGCTGGGCACTCACGCCGACTCCTTCGTCTTGAGCAACTTCGTGATGTCAGCCGCCATGTCGGACGGCGAGGTCCCCTGGGTCCAGATCACCGTGGCCCGGGTGCCCAGGACCGCGAACACGTACGTCGTGTGCTCGACCTCGTACCCGCCGCTGGCGAGCTTCGTGCCCTTGGCCAGGTAGACCTTCAACGGGCTGGCCAGGCGCATGATCTTCGGCAGCGGACCGGTGAGGCCCGCGAAGTGCGCGTTGAAGTGGTCGAGGTAGGCACGGAGCACGGGACCGGTGTCGCGGGCCGGGTCGGTCGTCACGAAGGTGACCTGGACCCGCGCGCGCTCGGCCGCGGGGATCCGGACCAGCGCCGAGGCGATCGTGCTCATCATGATCTGGCAGATGTCCGGGCAGTGCGTGTAGCCGAAGAACACCACCTTCAGCGGCGCCGGCTCGGCAGCCAGCGAGACCTGCTGGCCCGAGGTGTCGGTCAGTGCGATGTCCGGGACGACGAAGGGCGGGTCGAGGTAGGTGCCGAGGTAGCCGTGAGTGTCCGGACGGTCGACCCCGGATACGATCGCTCCGCCGTTGTTGCCGCCGCCGCACCCGGCAAGCAGGGCCAGCGCGGCGAGCGCGCCTGCCACGGCCCTCCAGCGGCGACGCTCACCCACGCCGGACCCCGTTCGCCAGGTCCTCGGTCAGGGCACGCAGGGCAGCCAGCCCGGCCGCGGCGTCGGCGCCGGCATCGAGCAGCGTGCGCACGAAGGCCGAACCCACGATCACGGCGTCGGCGTACCCGGCCACCTCGGCTGCCTGGGTCCCGTTGGAGACGCCGAGCCCGACGCCGATCGGCAGGTCGGAGGCCGCTGCGCCCAGCACAGCCCGGGTCCGGCTGACCAGCGGGCCGGCCAGGTCACTGGTACTCGCACGTACGCCGGTCACGCCCATGACGGCGGTGGCGTAGACGAACCCGCGACTGGCTGCGGTGGTCATCGCCAGGCGGTCCTCGGTCGAGGACGGCGCCACCAGGAAGACCTTGTCGAGGCCGCGAGCGTCGGCTGCCGCGATCCATTCCGCTCCCGAATCGGGAGTCAGGTCCGGCGTGATCAGGCCGGCACCACCGGCATCGAGGAGTCCCTGGGCGAAACGTTCGACCCCGTGGCGTTCGACAGGGTTCCAGTACGTCATCACCAGGGTGGGCGTCCCAGTGGCGGCGACCGCCTCGACCGTACGCAGGACGTCCGCCGTGCGGACCCCGCCCTGGAGCGCCTGCAGCGCGGCTGCCTGGATCGTCGGGCCGTCCATGACCGGGTCGCTGTAGGGCAGGCCGATCTCGATGATGTCGCAGCCCGCGTCGACCATCAGCTTCAGTGCCTCGATCGAGCCGGCCACGTCGGGGAACCCGGCAGGCAGGTAGCCGACCAGGGCGGCGCGGCCTTCGGACCGGGTGCGCGCGAAGGCGTCCCTCGTGAAGGTCACGGAGCACCTTCAGACGTCTCGGCAAGCTCGCCGACCGGAGAAGCCTCAGGCTCCACGGCGGGGCCGCCGAGGCCGAACCACTCGATAGCCGTGCCCATGTCCTTGTCACCGCGGCCGGAGAGGTTCACCAGGATCGTCGATCCCGGTGCCTGGGCCGCGAGCTGGAGCGATCCGGCCACGGCGTGCGCCGACTCGATCGCGCAGATGATCCCCTCGGTGCGGGCCAGCAGCGCCAGCGCGTCCATCGCCTCGGCGTCGGTGATCGGCAGGTACTCGGCGCGGCCGGTATGGGCCAGGTGCGCGTGCTGCGGACCGACCCCCGGGTAGTCCAGCCCGGCCGAGATCGAGTGCGACTCGACGGTCTGACCGTCCTCGTCCTGGAGCACGAAGGTGCGGGCTCCGTGCAGGACGCCGACCTCGCCGGCGAAGATCGTCGCGGCGTGCCGCCCGGTGTCGACGCCGTCGCCACCCGCCTCGAAGCCGACGATGCGCACGTCCGGGTCGTCGAGGAACGCCGTGAACATGCCGATCGCGTTCGAGCCGCCACCGACACAGGCAGTCACGATGTCGGGCAGCGCCCCGGTGAGCTCGAGGACCTGGGCGCGAGCCTCGTCGCCGATTCCGCGGCAGAAGTCTCTCACCATGGCCGGGAACGGGTGCGGGCCGGCAGCCGTGCCGAAGCAGTACGCGGTGTGCTCGACGGTGGCGACCCAGTCCCGGATCGCCTCGTTGATGGCGTCCTTCAGGGTGCGGCTGCCGGACTCGACCGCGATGACCTCCGCGCCGAGCAGCTGCATCCGGGCCACGTTCAGCGCCTGACGCTCCGTGTCGACGGCACCCATGTAGACAACGCAGTCCAGGCCCAGGTACGCCGCGGCGGTTGCGGTGGCGACGCCGTGCTGACCTGCCCCGGTCTCGGCGATCATCCTGGTCTTGCCCATCCGCCGGGCGAGCAGCGCCTGGCCGAGCACGTTGCGGATCTTGTGGGCCCCGGTGTGGTTCAGGTCCTCACGCTTGAGCAGGATCCGGGCGCCGGCGTGCTCGGAGAGCCGGGTTGCGTCGTACAGCATGCTGGGGACACCGGCGTACTCGCGCAGCATCCGCTCGAACTCACCGGTGAACCCGGGATCGGCCATCGCCGCTGTCCACACGGCGGTGAGCTCGTCGAGCTCGGAGATCAGCGCCTCGGGCATGAAGCGACCGCCCCATGCCACCTCGCCGGCGCCGAAGTGTCCGCGCTCGTCGGGACCCTGGTTCGTGGCCGGCGTCATCGTTCCTCCCCTGCTGTGCGGCCGATCGAGCGCAGCGCAGCCACCGCCGCCCGAGGGTCGCCGTCCTTGACCAGCGCTTCACCGACCAGCACGACGTCGGCACCCTCGGCGGCATAGCGGGCCGCGTCGGCGGGACCCGAGATGCCCGACTCGGCGACCTTGACCACGCCCGCCGGCACCAGGGGTGCGAGGCGCCCGAACGTGTCGGGATCGACCGCGAGGGTCTTGAGGTTGCGTGCGTTCACGCCGACCAGCTCTGCGCCGATCGCCAGCGCGCGGTCGATCTCGGCTTCGTCGTGGACCTCGACCAGGACGGTGAGACCGAGACCGCGAGCGGTGGCGTGCAGGTCGGCCAGGGCAGCGTCGTCGAGGGCGGCCACGATCAGCAGAGCCAGGTCGGCACCCGCTGCACGGGCCTCGAGCAGCTGGTACTCGGTGACGATGAAGTCCTTGCGCAGGATCGGCGTGGTCACGGCCGCGCGGACGGCGTACAGGTCGGCCAGCGTCCCGGAGAACCTGCGCTCCTCGGTCAGCACCGAGATCGCATCGGCACCGCCGGCGGCGTAGGCCACCGCCAGGGCAGCCGGATCCGGGATGTCGGCCAGGTCTCCCTTGCTCGGCGACCGGCGCTTGACCTCGGAGATCACGCTCAGCCCGGGGGCCCGGAAGGCCGGCATCGGGTCGCGCGCCACATCGGTGTCGGCCAGCTTGGCCCGGACGGTGGCCAGCGAGGTCCGCGACTGCCGGTCAGCGAGGTCCTCGCGCACACCCGCGACGATGTCGTCGAGCACAGACATGGGAAGCCTCACTGGGATGCGCTCGATTGGTTGGCAGGCGCCGTTGCCCGTCCCAAGGTTCTCACGGACCGACAAGCGCGTTCCGACGTGCCCCGCAGGCGCAGCCGGGGCGGTCAGTGGGTCGTGTGCAGGCCCATCCGTGCCATCACGTACATGGTCACCAGCGCGACCGGCGCGAGCGCGACACCGATCCAGAACACGAGCAAGGACCCGGCCATCAGACCGATGCCGCCGACCACGAAGGCAGCCAGGCCGATGCAGACAGCGGTCCAGGCAGCGGGGGTGTTCCCGTGGTTGTCCGACATGGGTTCGACTCCTTGCTGAGGCACACGATCCGGTGCGCTCGGGTGCAGATGCGGGGCGGGCACAGTCTAGAGGGAGCCTGGTCCGGTCGGGTCGCGACCCTCGTCCAGCGCCTTCCACAGCTCGAGGTCACCCAGATCCTCCGGTCGTTCGACGCGTGCAGGGCTCCCCGCGGGGGCGTCGTACCGGCTGCTCATCTCGGGCCAGGAGGGGGCGAGCCTGAAGGCCGCGACCAGGGCCACGACCTGGGCCAGCGCGCCGACCCCGGTGAGCCAGTACCAGGACGTGCGCGACAACGTGCCCACCGAGGGTGCCCCACGATTGAGCAGGTCGCGGGCGGCCACGTGGTGGGCACCCGGTCCCAGCGCGATCACGACAGCGAGCACCCCGAGCGCCGCCAGGAGCCCGAGCACGATCGCGATCCGGCGGGTACGCACGCGGGTGACGAGGATGACGCCCCAGGCAGCCAGAGCCACCAGCGCCAGGGCCAGCGCGAGCGGTGCGGCATCGGAGCCGGTGATGGAGGTGGTCACCGTGAGGCCGGCGGCGTCACCGCTGGCCTGGAACCACGAGCGGGCGGCCGCGACCGCTGTCAGGGCTGCCGTGCCGACACCGGCGAGAACGACCGGACCGAAGGTCGGACGCGATTCAGCCACTGGTCGGACCGGTGCCGAGGAGGTCTGCGTCGAAACAGGTCCGGGCGCCGGTGTGGCAGGCCGGGCCCTCCTGGACGACCTTGAGCAACAGGGTGTCACCGTCGCAGTCGAGGCGGACCTCGACGACGTGCTGGCGGTGGCCCGAGGTCTCGCCCTTGACCCAGTACTCCTGGCGTGAGCGGCTCCAGAAGGTGCTGCGCCCGGTGGCCAGGGTGCGGTGCAGTGCCTCGTCGTCCATCCAGCCGAGCATCAGCACCTCGCCGGTGTCGTGCTGCTGCACGACGGCGGGCACGAGGCCCTGCTCGTTGCGCTTGAGCCGTGCGGCGATGGCGGGATCCAGGGAGGTCACTGCTCCAGTATCCCCGAGACGGCTAAACCGATTGTTGAGCGGTCCAGCTGTCGTAGAGGCGGCCGTAGACGCCTCCTTGGGCGAGCAGCGCAGCATGCGGGCCGCGCTGGACGACCTCACCGCGGTCGAAGACGATCACCTCGTCGGCGTTCTCGGCGGTCGAGAGCCGGTGCGCGATCGTCACGCTGGTGCGCCCGGACATGAGCAGCTCCAGGGCACGACCGATCCGCATCTCCAGGGCCGGGTCGACCGCGCTGGTCGCTTCGTCGAGCACCAGCAGGTCCGGGTCGGCCAAGTGCGCCCGGATCAGGGCGACGAGCTGGCGCTCCCCCGCGCTGAGCGACTCTCCGCGCTGTCCGACGCGGGTCTCGAGCCCCAGTGGCAGTCCGTCGAGCCAGTCGGCCAGGCCCAGTTCGGTGACGGCGGCCCGTACGTCGTCAGCACTCGCGGCCAGGTCGCCGTAGATCGCGTTCGCGTACAGGGTCGAGTCGAAGAGGAAACCCTCCTGCGGGACCAGGACGACGCGGCGTCGCAGCGAGGTGAAGCTGATGTCGCGCAGCTCGTGACCCGCCAGCCGCACCCGCCCGCTGGTCGGGTCCATCAGGCGCGTCAGGATCTTGGCAAAGGTGGTCTTGCCGGACCCGGTCTCGCCGACCACCGCGATCCGGGTGCCGGCCTCGATCCGTTCGTTCACGTCGCGCAGCACCGGAGGTCCGCCGGGGTAGGCGAAGTCCACGTGGTCGAACTCGATGCTCACCGGACCGTGGGGCAGCTGCACGCCGCCAGGTCCCGGATCGTCCAGGTCGGCCGGGGTGTCGAGGATCCCGATGACCCGTCGCCACCCGGCGATCGCGTTCTGGGCGTCGGTGAGGACCTGCGTGCCCATCTGGACCGGGCTGACGAAGAGCGTGACCAGGAACGCGAAGGCGAGCACCTCGCCGGAGGTGAGGTGGCCGGCCCACAGATGGCCCTGACCGAGCCAGATCCCGATGACCAGTACCAGCGCGTTCGCCAGACCTGCCGAGACACCGCCGAGGGAGAACGAGAAGGCAGTCAGTCCCTGGGCCCGGGTGCTCGCGGCCTGGTACTCGGCGATGGCCTCGTCGATCCGGGCCTGGGTCCGGCCCTCGATGGCATGCGTGCGGACGACCACCGCGCCCACGACCGGCTCGGAGACCGCGGCCAGCATCGAGCCGACCATCCGGCGCACGACCGCGTAGGAATCGGAGAGCCGCTGCTGGAAGTAGCGCAGCGAGGCGAACAGCGGGGCGAAGCAGATCCAGACCACGATCGTGAGCTGCCAGCTGTAGACCAGCATGATCAGGGTTGCGACGATCACCTGACCGACGCTGACGATGCCGATGATCCCGCCGAACACGAGGAACTGACTGACCTGGTCGACGTCGCTGGTCACCCGGGAGACGAGTGCGCCACGGCGCTCGGTGTTCTGGGTCAGTAGCGGCAGGTCGTGGACGTGCCGGAACGCCTTGATGCGCAACGTCGCGAGACCGCGTTCCGCGGAGGTGAACAGCCGTGCGGTCATCAGGTACGAGGCCACCCCGGTGAGCACCATCGCCGCGGCCGCGATGGCCGCCATCACCACCACGAATCCGACATCGACGCCGTGGGGACCCTTGAGCCCGCGATCCAGGGTCTGCTGCACCGCGATCGGTACGACGACCCGACCGCCGGTGCCGAGCAGAGCCAACGCGAGCGTGCCCCAGAACCCCTCCCGCAGCTCGGGCGAGATCTCCGCGCCTCGGCGAATCGTCTCCCAGGCCGAGATCTCCTCGCCCGAGTCCATCACCGTGCCGGCGGCAGCGAGGTCAGTCATGGGCCACCTCGACGTGCTCGTAGGCATTGACCAGCCGCGCGTACGCGGGGTTGCGATCGAGCAGCTCGGCATGGCTACCCCGGTCGGCGATCCGTCCCCCGTCGAGGAAGAGCACCTCGTCAGCCAGGCCGATGGTCGCCTTGCGGTAGGCGATCAGCACCATCGTCGAGCCGTTCGCGGCGCTGCGCATCCCGGCCAGGATCCGCGACTCGACCTCGGGATCGACCGCCGAGGTGGCGTCGTCGAGGATCAGGAGCCGCGGTCGTCGTACCAGGGCACGGGCCAGCGAGAGGCGCTGCCGCTGACCACCCGAGAGGGTCGTGCCGCGCTCCCCGAGCTGCGAGTCGAGGCCGTGCGGGAGCGCGGCCACGAACCCGTCGGCCTGCGCTGTGCGCAGGGCGGCCCAGACGTCCTCATCGGGGACGTCGGCTCCGAGGGCGACGTTGTCGCGCACGGTGTCGTCGAAGAGGAACGCCGACTGCGGTACCAGGGCGACCTGGCCGGCCAGCTCACCGGGCGCCAAGTCACGCAGGTCGGTGCCGTCGACCCGCACGACACCGGCGTCGGGATCGACGAGACGGGTCAGCAACGTGGTCAGGGTGCTCTTGCCCGAGGCGGTCTCGCCCACGATCGCCACGGTCCTGCCGGGCTCGACGGTGAACGACAGGTCGGCGAGCAGGCGCTGCCCGGCGACGTAGGAGAACGCCAGGCCGGAGACGTCCAGGCCGGCACCACCGGGTCCGTCGGAAAGCCGCGCCTGGCCGTAGGTGGTCTCGACCGGCTCGTCCAGCACCCGGCTTACCCGGCGGAACCCGACCACCGAACGCGGGAACTCGCCCAGCAGCCAGCCGATCGACCGGATCGGGAAGGCCACGATCGTCAGCAGGTAGGCGATCGTCACGACCGCCCCGGGGCTGGCGAGGCCGTGCCGGATCTCCCACACACCGACCCCGAGCACCCCGAGGACACCGAGACTGGGGATCGCCTCGAGCATCGGGTCGAAGAACGCCCGGATTCGCCCGACCTTGATGCCCAGGTCACGCAGCGCGACGGCCTTCTCGGCGAAGCGCTCGGTCTCCTCGGTCTCACGGCCCAGCGTCTTGACGACCATCGCTCCGTCGAAGGATTCGTGGGCGACCTCGCTGAGCTCAGCGCGGAGGGCCTGGATGCGCGTGAACAGCGGTGAGGAGAAGTGCTGGTAGGTCAGGGTCGCCAGCGTCACCAGCGGGAACACCATCAGTCCGACCGCAGCCATCCGCAGGTCGGTGACCAGCATCTGCACGACGGCGATCACCATCATCGCGACGGTGCCGACCGCCATCGGCAACGGCGCGATCGGCGCCCACGCGGCCTCGACGTCGGCGTTCGCGTTGGAGAGCAGCTGGCCGGTCGGGTGCCGCTGGTGCCAAGCCATCGGCAGCCGCAGGTACTGCGCGGTCACCTCACGCCGGTACGTCGCCTGCAACCGGTACTGCATCACCCCGGCTCCGAGCCGACGTGCCACGATGCCGACCGCTCGCAGCAGCGCCACGCCGACGAACAGACCGATCACGGCGAGGACCAGGCCAGCTCGGGTCGAACCGTGGTGGAACGCGGGCAGGACCACGTGGTTGGTCGACCACCCGAGCACCCAGGCATCCGCGACGGTGAGCGCACCGAAGAGCACGCTGCCCAGGGTGGACACGGTGAAGATCCAGGGTTCTCGCCTGACGGCCACGCCCAGCACCGCGAAGCCGTCACGCAGCGTGGCCCGGCCGGGGTCGCCGCCCGAGGTAGAGGCGGACGCGGACAGGGAACTCACAGTGGGCCAACCCTAGGTGTGCTCGGCGTGTTCCCGCCGATCAATTGGTCGAGACGTGCACGTGGTTGTCATGGTTCGCCGTCTCCGACCCCCGGCTCGGCATCAGGCGCCAGCCCTCGCTCGCGCGTACCGGGGTCCAGATGTGCTGGCGCCAGATGATGTCGAACAGGTTCAGCTCGGCGGCGTGGGCCTGAAGGAATTCGGCGATCCGGTCCCCGAGCGCGACGTCGCTGGTCATCACGTCGATCGCCTTGCCTGCTGCGTGCTCGCCGCGTGGGGCGTAGCCGCCGTAGGTCGTGATCTCGGGAAAGTTGTTGCAGACCGCGCGATAGACGAGGATCGCGCCTGCCTTGAGGCCGTTCTCGACTCCGCTCGTGCCGGGGCAGGGCTTGTCGATGATCGGCAGGTGCGCGGGGTCGGTCGGTTTCGCGGTGACCAGGTAGTCGGCGGTGACCCAGTACGTCTTCGTCGCCACGACGACCTGCACGAAACCGTTGCGCCGCAACCCGGTGACGCCCACCCTCCTCAGGCTGGGCAGCTCGCCGTGCACGGCAGCATCAGCGGACGGCGCCAGTCGCAGGTCCAGAGCGCCGGTGGACCACAGTCGAGCGGTGACCAACGGAGGCGGGGACACCCGCGCGGCGCTGCGGGAGGTGGCCGCCGACCGCACCGTCGTGGCCGCGATGTCGGCCGCTGCCGCCGTCGGCAGGTGGACGATCCGCGACCCGCCGCCGGACAGCGCCACCCCGGCACCGACCACGGCACAGGTCAGCAGCGGCGCAGCGATCAGCGTCACCCGTTGCGCCCGGGCGTTGCGTGAAGCACGGCTGTGACGGCCTCGGGTCACCAGCGGTCCTCACCTCGACGACAGGGTCTGCCCTCCACCAGGGGGGCCCGGCCATCAGAACACGCGTCTGCCCCGGGAGCCAATCCGCAGCGCTCAGCCGCCCGAGATCTCGTTGGCGTCCTCACGCACGACCAGGCCGGTTCCGTCGGTGTCATCCAGCCAGCCCTCGGGCAGGACGACGCGCTTGCGCGGGCTGCCCTGACGACCGCGAGGTGCGCCCAGGACGATGCTCGGGTAGGCCTCGTCGGGGTCGAGCTGCTCGAGCAGTCCGGCCAGCTCGGCGAGCGTCGAGACGAGAGCGAGGGCGTGCCGCAGGTCTCCGCCGGCGCCGAAGCCCTTGAGGTACCACGAGACGTGCTTGCGGAACTCCTTGCAGCCGCGCTCCTCGCCCATGTGCTGGCTGAGCAGCTCTGCATGGCGGTACATCATCGTCCGCACCTCACCGAGGGTGGGCAGGACAGCCAGGTCCTCGCCGGCGAAGGCTGCGGCAAGGTCCCTGAACAGCCAGGGCCGACCCAAGCAGCCCCGGCCCACGACCACTCCAGCGGCACCGGTCTCGGCGACCATCCTGAGCGCATCAGAGGCTTCCCAGATGTCGCCGTTGCCCAGCACCGGGATCCCGACGTGCTCGACCAACCTCCGGATCGAGTCCCAGTCGGCCTCACCCGAGTACCCCTGGATGGCGGTGCGACCGTGCAACGCGATCGCGGCAGCACCCGACTCCTCGGCGATCCGGCCGGCATCGAGGTAGGTCAGGTGCTCGGGGTCGATCCCGAGCCGGGTCTTCATCGTCACCGGGACGTCGTAACGGGCGGCGGCCGACACCGCGGCGCCGAGGATCTCACCGAGCAGGTTCCGCTTCCACGGAAGCGCCGCCCCACCGCCCTTGCGGGTCACCTTGGGAACCGGGCAGCCGAAGTTCAGGTCGACGTGCGCGACGCCGTACTCGGCGCAGAGGATCTCGGTCGCCTTGCCGACGTACGCCGGGTCGGTGCCATACAGCTGGACCGAGCGGATGTCCTCGAGCTCGTCGAAGACCAGCATCGCCTTCGTCGTCGCATCGCCCTCGACCAGTCCACGGCTGGTGATCATCTCGCAGACGTAGAGGCCCGCACCCTGCTCACGACACAGTCGACGGTAGGCGGCGTTCGTGATGCCCGCCATCGGGGCGAGCACCACCGGTACGTCGACCCGGACAGATCCGAGGGTGAGACCGGCGGTCAGGACTAGGCCTTCTTCTTCTTCTTCTTGGCCGTGGGCGTCGCGGTCGGTGGCACGGTGAGGGCACCGGTCCACACGATCGGCGCGAACGCCTGCAGCGGTCGGTAGCTGACCCCGGTCAGGGTGCCGCCGGCCGGAACCAGGTACGCCAGGCACGTGCTGAGCGTCGCGTTCGGTGCGAACGTCGTGGGCAGCGCGAGCGAGGGGCACTTGGTGAAGGAGTTGGTGAAGCTGGAGGCCTGGATCAGCGTGTTGGTCGAGTCGACGGCCCACAGCGGGATCGGGGTCTGCCCGACGTCGCCGTCGCCGAGGTTCTTCACCGAGACCTGGACGTAGTACGGGGTGGAGGCCCGGGTGCGGTCGTCGAGCACGTAGCTGCTGAAGTCGGCGATCGAGCCCTTCGTCACGCCCACCACGGTCAGCTGGAGGACCGTGTTGCGCTGCGGGTTCGGCTCGTAGGCGACCTCGGCGGACTCGCCGAACGTGAGCGCGGCGCCTGCCTTGGTCAGCGTGACGCCGGCCGGCACGTTGACGTTGCCGGTCGGCAGGTCGGTCGCCTTGGCCCGGACCTTGGCCGGGGTACCGCCGCCGCACCCGGTCAGGACCAGCGCAGCGACGAGCAGGACGAGGGAGGTTCGGGCACGGAGGATCACCCGGACATTGTGCCCTTCGGCGCGCTGCTTGTTCGGGAGGCGCATCAACAACCGACGAGACGCTCGGCGAACCAGGTCCGCAGGCCGTCGAGCGAGATCCGCTCCTGGCTCATCGAATCGCGCTCGCGGACCGTGGCCGCGCCGTCCTCGAGGGAGTCGAAGTCGACGGTGACGCAGTACGGCGTCCCGATCTCGTCCTGGCGGCGGTAACGACGGCCGATCGCCCCGGAGTCGTCGAAGTCGACGTTCCAGTACTGCCGCAGCTCGGTCGCCAGAGCCTTGGACTTCGGCGACAGGTCCTCGTTGCGACTCAGCGGGAGCACGGCGATCTTCACGGGCGCCAGCCGCGGGTCGAGCCGCAGCACGGTGCGCTTGTCGACACCGCCCTTGGTGTTGGGGGCCTCGTCCTCGACGTAGGCGTCGACGAGGAAGGTCATCAGACTGCGCGAGAGGCCGGCAGCCGGCTCGATGACATACGGGAAGTAGCGCTCGTTCGCGGCCTGGTCGAAGTAGGACAGGTCGCTGCCCGACGCCTCCGAGTGCGTCCTGAGATCGAAGTCCGTGCGGTTGGCGATGCCCTCGAGCTCCCCCCACTCCGAGCCGGCGAAGTTGAACCGGTACTCGATGTCCACGGTCCGCTTGGAGTAGTGGCTCAGCTTCTCCGGCAGGTGCTCGAAGTGCCGCAGGTTGTCGGCCTTGATGCCCAGGTCGACGTACCAGGCCGTGCGCTGGTCGATCCAGTACTGGTGCCAGTCCTCGTCCTCACCGGGCTTGACGAAGAACTCCATCTCCATCTGCTCGAACTCGCGGGTGCGGAAGATGAAGTTGCCAGGAGTGATCTCGTTGCGGAAGCTCTTGCCGATCTGGGCGATCCCGAACGGCGGCTTCTGCCTGCTCGAGGTCACCACGTTGGCGAAGTTGAGGAAGATGCCCTGGGCGGTCTCGGGGCGCAGGTAGTGCAGGCCGGACTCGTCCTCGATCACGCCGAGGTAGGTCTTGAGCAGTCCGGAGAACTGGCGCGGCTCGGTCCACGCGCCGCGCGTTCCGCAGTTGGGACAGGCGATCGTCGCGAGGTCGACGTCGTCCGGGCTCGCCAGTCCCTTCTTCTCCGCGACCTGCTCCTGCAGGTGGTCGGCCCGGAAGCGCTTGTGGCACGACTGGCACTCGGTGAGCGGGTCGCTGAACGTCGCGACGTGGCCGGAGGCCTCCCAGGTCTGGCGAGGCAGGATGACACTGGAGTCGAGACCGACGACGTCCTCGCGCGAGGTGACCATCGAACGCCACCACTGGCGCTTGATGTTGTCCTTCAGCTCGGCACCGAGCGGTCCGTAGTCCCAGGCCGACCGGGTGCCGCCGTAGATCTCGCCGGACGGGAAGACGAAACCGCGCCGCTTGGCGAGGGAGACGACGCTGTCGACGGTGGAAGCGGGCTTCTGGGCCACGAGAGGTTCAGCTCCTGCATCTGCTGTGCCGAGGCACTGTTGCCGACTGGCTGCCGGCGAGCATCGCGCGTGCTGCGCGAGGCCCAACCTTAGCGAGCGCCGAGGTCGCGGGGCACCGCGGTATTGAGGTCGGTGTCGAGCCCTGGCTCCACGGCCTCGAAGGCGCTCGGCTCCTCGATCGCCAGGCTGAGAGTGCGGACGGCACCCATCTTGACGTCGTACGACGACAAGGCGCGACGGTAGCTGCCGACATCGCGCCAGCGGGTCACCATCACCCACAGCTCCGGGTCGTCGACGTTGCGCCCGAGCCGGGCGTCCTCGCAGCCGGTCTGGGCGCCGAGAACAGCGAGGGCGCTCTCGAGGTCGGCGCGGAAGGCCGCATCAGCTGACTGGAAGCGGTTCACCACGAGCATGCAGTCAGGCTAGTGGCTGAGGTGGTCGCATTTGAGCCCAAGGCCATCGCATCTCGGCACGCTCGACGACCGGATTCAGTACCCCAGGAAGCGGGCGGTGTCACCGGCGAAGCGCTCGCTCGACTTGACAATGATTCTCATTCCGATTGAGAATCATTGTCATGTCGCGACGTCTGGTCCTCGCCCTACCCACGCTGCTTCTCGTCCCGCTGGCGGCCTGCAGCAGCGCCGTACCGACCGATGGCAAGCCCCAGGTCGTGGCGTCGTTCTACCCGCTCCAGTTCATCGCCCAGCGGATCGTCGGCGGCGACGCAGACGTCACCAACCTGACGCACCCCGGCGCCGAGCCGCACGACCTGGAGCTGACGCCGCGCCAGGCCTTCGAAGTCTCGGGGGCCGCGGTCGCGCTCTACGAGAAGGGCCTGCAGCCGGGAGTCGACCAGGCCATCGCGAACGATCCGCCGAAGGCAGCGGTGAACGTGACCGACATCGTCACCCTCTCCGCCGTACCGCCGGGTCTCGGCAACGAGTTCGCCCGGACCCCGAACGGCACCGCCGGCGACCCGCACTTCTGGCAGGACCCGACCCTGCTGGCGAAGGTCGCCACGGCATTCACAGCCGCGATGGTCAAGGCGGATCCGGCGCACGCAGCCGGCTACCGGGCCAACGATGTCTCGCTCCAGGCTGACCTGACCGCCCTCGACCGCGACTTCCGGACCGGGCTCGCGCACTGCGCGTCGAACACCCTGGTCGTCAGCCACGACGCCTTCGAGTACCTCGGCCGGCGCTACGGCCTGGCCGTTCATCCGATCGCCGGGATCTCGCCCGACGCCGAGCCGTCGCCGAAGCACCTCGCGGAGCTGGCCGCCCTGATTCGCAGCGACAGGATCAGCACCGTCTTCAGCGAGCGGTTGGCCAGTCCGAAGCTGGCCGACGCCCTCGCCGCAGACCTGCACATCACCACGGCGGTGCTGGATCCGATCGAGGGCCTGAACTCCTCCGACCCGCGCGCGACGTACCTGACTCTGATGCGCGAGAACCTGAAGGCGATCCAGAAGGCAGACTCCTGCTCATGACCCAGTCCCCGACGGTCGTCGAGGTCACCGCCGGTGCGGTGTCGCTCGGTGGTCGACCGATCCTGCGCGGCATCGACCTCGAGGTACGACGCGGCGAGGTCGTTGCCCTGCTCGGGTCCAACGGCTCCGGCAAGTCGACCCTGGTCAAGGCGGTGGTCGGCCTCAACCCGACCACGAGCGGCGAGATCAAGCTCTTCGGGACCCCGTTGGGCGACTTCACCCGGTGGTCACGCCTGGGCTACGTCCCGCAACGGTCGACGATCGCCCAGGGCGTGCCGTCCAGCGTCTGGGAGGTGGTCGCGTCGGGGCGGATGTCGCACCGTCGGCCGCTGATGCCGTTGCGCCGGGCGGATCGCGACGCCATCGACGCCGCCATCGAGCAGGTCGGGCTCACCGACCGGATCCGCCACCAGGTCTCCACGTTGTCCGGGGGCCAGCAGCAACGGGTGCTGATCGCCCGCACGCTGGCCGGCCGCCCCGAGCTGCTGGTCCTGGACGAGCCGAACGCCGGGGTCGACCTGGCCAGCCAGTACGACATCGCCGAGACGCTGGCGGCTCGCGCGGCCGAGGGCGCCACGATCCTGGTGGTGCTGCACGAACTAGGGCCGTTCGAACCGCTCATCGATCGCGCGATCCTGATGCGCGACGGCCGCATCCTCTACGACGGTCCACCCGAGGGAGTCTCTGCCGGCCATGACCACGGCCATCACCACCATCCTCCGGTCCGGACACCCATCGGACCCCGGGTCGTCGCTCCGCTGGACGGTGCCTGATGTTCGACGTCCTGACCTCCCAGATCATGCTGCGAGCGCTGATCGCCGCCGCGGTGACCGGGCTCGCGGCACCGACCGTGGGCACCTACCTGGTCCAGCGTCGGCTGTCCCTGTTGGGCGACGGCATCGGGCACATCTGCGTCACCGGGGTCGCGCTCGGGCTCCTGACCGGCACCTCCCCCACCCTCTCGGCGATCGTCATCGCGGTCGCGGGTGCGCTGCTGATCGAGCTGATCCGCTCCAGCGGCAAGGCTTCGGGTGACGTCGCGCTGGCGCTGCTGTTCTACGGCGGCATCGCCGGCGGCCTGGTCCTGATCCAGATGGCCGGGAACGGCGCGTACGCCCTGCAGGGTTACCTCTTCGGATCCATCACCGCGATCTCGTGGTCCGACGTCTGGGTCAGTGTCGGCCTCGCCGCAGTGATCCTGGTGCTCGCGATCGCACTGCTCCCCCAGCTGTTCGCGGTGTCCAACGACGAGGACTTCGCGCGAACGAGTGGCCTGAACGTGCGCTTCTACAACGTGCTGATCTCGGTGCTCGCCGCCGTATCGGTCAGCGTGGCGATGCGCACCGTCGGCCTGCTGCTGGTCAGCGCGCTGATGATCATCCCGGTCGCCACCTCGCAGCAGTTCGCCCGGAGCTTCCGGGTGACGATGTTCGCGGCGATGGGCGCCGGCACGATCGCCGCGCTCACAGGCGTGTCGGCCACCGCGTTCATGGACGCGCCCCCGGGCCCGATGATCGTGCTGGTGGCGCTGGCCGGCTTCGCGCTGACCGCTCCGGTCGGAGTCCTGGTCCAGCGACGGCGCAAGGCCCGGATACCGTTCGCGGCCGACGTCCTGCCCGGCGAGCTCGAGGAGAATCCCGTCGAGGAGCCGCACGGGCACGACCACGGGCCGGGATGCGGGCATCTCGCTGTCGAGCACGGCGACCACATCGACTACATCCACGACGGACACCGGCACGCCGTGCACGGAGGGCACTATGACGAACACTGACGATTCCGCGCTGCGCCCGACCAGGCAGCGTCGCGCCGTGGTCGCGGCCCTCCAGGAGTGCGGTGAGTTCCGCAGCGCACAGGAGATCCACGAGGTGCTGCGCGCCGCGGGCGACAACGTGGGGCTCTCCACGGTCTACCGGGCACTCCAGGCGCTCGCCGATGCCGGCCAGGTCGACATGCTCCGGTCCGAGGCCGGCGAGGCGGTCTACCGCCACTGCAGCGACAGCCATCACCACCACCTGGTCTGCCGGACCTGCGGGAGGACCGTCGAGGTCGAAGGCCCAGCCGTGGAGACGTGGACCCGAGCGGTTGCCGACGAGCATGGCTTCACCGACGTCAGCCACACGCTGGAGATCTTCGGGACGTGCGCTAGCTGTTAGGCCGGTCTTCAGCAGCACCGAATTTGCGATGCCGTTGTGCGTAGATCTCGACGGCCTTCCAGAGCTCGATCCGGTCGACATCGGGCCAGAGCACGTCGGTGAAGACGAACTCGGAGTACGCCGCCTGCCAGAGCATGAAGTTGCTCAACCGCTCCTCCCCCGACGTACGCCAGACCATGTCGGCCTCGGACTCCTCGGGCACGTACAGGTAGCGCGCGAAGGTGCGCTCGTCGATGCGCTGGGGGTTGACCTTGCCAGCCGCCACGTCGAGGGCCAGGTTGCGCGCGGCGTCGGCGATCTCGGCACGGCCTCCGTAGTTCACGCACATCGTCAGCGTCAGGACGTCGTTGTCGGCGGTGAGCTCCTCGGCGACCCGGAGCTCCCTGATCACGGAGCGCCACAACCGGGGCTCGCGACCGGCCCACCGGACGCGGACCCCGAGCGCGTGCAGCTCCTCGCGGCGCCGGCGTACGACGTCGCGGTTGAAGCCCATGAGGAACTTCACCTCGTCGGGCGAGCGCGACCAGTTCTCGGTCGAGAAGGCGTACGCCGAGACCGCCTTCACGCCGATCTCGATGGCCCCCTTGACGACCTCGACCAGCGCCTGCTCGCCGCGTTCGTGGCCCGCCGTGCGCAGCAGGCCACGCTGGTTGGCCCAGCGACCGTTGCCGTCCATGATCACCGCGACGTGCGCCGGGACCAGGTCTGCCGGGATGGCCGGCGGCCGCGCGCCACTGGGGTGCGGCTCGGGCGGCGCGAACGATCGAGGGGCTGCGGACTCGCGACGACTTCTACGCACGGGTAGAGGCTAGCGAGCCTCCGAGCTTGCTCGTGACCGAGTAGCCGACAACCCGTTGACGGGCGCAGCCAGGATCACCGACGCGGACCCTACTCAACTGGTGGCATAGGGCAGCGATCGGAGCCCGCGCTCGAGGTGCCAGGCCAGGTACGCCGAGACCAAGCCTCGGGCCTCGCGACGATCGCGGTCCTCGGCAGCGTCCACCACCACCCAGTCGCCGGCGAGCAGGGCGCCGAGCAGTCGGACGGTCGCGGCCGCGGGCTGCGCGGATCCGGGCATCCGGCAGTCGGCACACAGCACGCCACCAGAGGCCGGGTGGAACGCGCGATGCGGGCCCTCGGCGCCACACCGCGCACACGTGTCGAACGACGGCGCATACCCCGCTACTGACAGCGACCGCAGCACGAACGAGTCCATCACGTCCGAGGCGCGGTGCTCGCCGGCCGCCATCGCGCGCAGGCCCCCGACGAGGAGCAGGTACTGCTGCACGGCCGGCTCGCGTTCCTCGGCAACCAGCCGCTCTGCCGTCTCCAGCATCACCGAGGCGGTCGTGTACCGGTCGTAGTCGGAGCTGATCGACTCCCCGAAGGGCGCCCGGGTCACGGCCTGGGTGATGGTGTCGAGGTTGCGGCCCTCGGCGAGCTGCAGGTCGACGTGGGTGAACGGTTCGAGCCGCGAACCGAAACGGCTGGTGGTACGGCGTACCCCTTTGGCGACCGCCCGGACGATGCCGTGCTCGCGGGTGAGCAGGGTGATGATCCGGTCGGCCTCCGCGAGCTTGCGCGTGCGCAGCACGATCGCTTCATCGCTGTAGAGGGGCACCGTCCCAGTGTCTCCCGCCGGTGTTCACGCGAGTCGTGCGACGCGCGGCCCGGCGAGCGGCAGCCGGATCTCCAGGGTGGTGCCGACGCCGACCGTGCTCATCACCTCGATGGTCCCGCCGTGCGCCTCGACGATCGTCCGGGAGATCGCCAGTCCCAGACCGGTACCGGGAATCGCGTCGGTCTGGACGCCGGGTGAGCGGTAGAACTTCACGAAGACGTCCTCGAGCTCGTCCGGTGGGATGCCGCGCCCCGTGTCGGTGATCCGTACGACGGCATCGCGGCCCTCGCGCTGGACCTGCCCGGTGATCGACCCACCGCGAGGGGTGAACTTGATCGCGTTGTTGAAGACGTTGTCGATGACCTGGGAAAGTCGCTCGCTGTCGCCGCTGATCTCGAGGATGGCCCGGCCGATCGAGACGTTGAAATCGAGTCCCGCAGCCAGCGCGGACTTCTCCGCCTCGACCGCGGACGCGCGGACCACGGCGGCGAACGAGATCCGGCCCAGGTGGAGCTCGGCCTTGCCGAGCTTGAGGGCGTCGGAGAGCAGGTCGTCCACCAGGCGGTGCAGCCGGCGGGCATTGCGCTGCACGGTGAGCAGGAACGGCCGGGCGTCCGGCGGGATGCCCTGGACGTCCTCGAGGAGCACGTCGACGTAGCCCACGATCGAGGTCAGCGGAGTCCGCAGCTCATGGCTGACCGTGGCCACGAACTCGTCCTTGAGCCGGGCAGCGGTCATCAGCTCGGTGATGTCGTGGTAGGCCAGCACGGCGCCGTCGAACCCGCCGTCCGCGGTGAAGAACGGTGAGACCGAGACGGCAAAGGCACGTCGGGTGGCCAGGTCCTCGCCGATCCAGATCAGGTAGTCGCGCAGGGTCTCCCCGTGCATCGCCCGCCACGTCGGGAGCTCCTCCGAGGCGAGCTCGGTGAACCCGTCCGGGCCGAAGGTGCGACCCGCCCGGTCCAGCGGCCCCTCGGTCCCGCCGACCGTCTCGAGGAAGCGCTGGTGCCGGGGGTTCACCGAGTGCACCCGACCCTGGGCGTCTAGGGCGAGCAGGCCGACGTCGACGCTGTTGAGGATCGCCTCGTTGAAGCGTCGCTGCTCGGCGCTGTCGCCGACGGCACGTTCGAGCATCCGCTGGGCGTCCGCTGCCTCGGCAACCTTGGACTGCCACATGTCCGCGGTGGCCGTGACGACCCCGACGCAGATGCTCGCCAGTACCAGTTCCTGCACGGTCCTGGCGACACCCGTGCTCCTCTCGTGGTGCACGAGGATCGGTCCGACCACAGTGGCGAGCACGGTGAACACCGTGGTGTAGACCCCACGCCGCCCGAACTGGAGCCCGAGCCAGATGGCTGGGAAGACGAGCACGATGCCAGCGGTGCTCTCCGGCGAGAGCCGCATGGTCGAGAGGGCCACGAGGTCCAGGACGGGGACCACGATGCTCCAGCGATCGGCGAGCACGCCGAAGCCCACCACCAGGGCCAGGAGGGTGGCAGCGCCGGCGATGCTCAGGCCCGCCAGGTAGGTGTCAGCCAGCTGCGGGGACGCGTGCAGCCTGACCCAGGCGGCATCGCCCATCACCGGGATCAGGAAGAGGTACTGGGCCACGCGCGGGTCAGCGTGCTCGCGTCCGAGCAGGTGCTGGATACCCAGGATGAGCGCTGACCTCGAGCGCATCCGACCTACCCCCGTTCACGAGACCCACGGCCGAGGGTAGTGGTCGTCTCGCAACGAGGCGCGGTCATTGGGACAAATGTGACAGATGAGGAGGATGCCCCGATCATCCTGCCGGCCTCCGGGTGCCGGAAGCACTCCGCGACGAACTCGAGAGCGGCCCGGTCGAGCCGGTCCGGGCGCACCCGCCACTCCAGGCCGCTGGTGGCGGCGAGGTACCGCGATCCGGTCAGCTCTTCGGCGAGCATCTGGGCATCCGCGACCGGGTGCACCGGGTCGTAGGGGTGCCCGATCACCAACGCCGGTGCGTCGATGGCCGCCCGCTGGGCTGCCGACGGTCCGAGGCGTCCGAAGAAGATGCCGTGCACCGCGGCGGCCATGGCGGCGGGCCGCTGGTCGAGCGTGTCCAGGCCGACGCCGACCCAGAACGGCACGATCCCGCGCGGCACGGCGCGGGACAGCATCCTGATGCCCCGCACGGCGAGCGGGGCGAACCGTGCGGCGAACAGCAGCGGGGCCGAGGTGAGCATGCCGACCTCGACGGCGTTGTCCAGCACAGGCATCTCCAGCAGCAGTCCGGTCACCCGCTCGGGTGCGGCCAGTGCAGCCTCGAGAGCGACGTTCGCGCCGAGCGACGTCCCGCCGAGAACCGCCCGGTCGGCGTCGAGGTGGTCGAGCAGGGCGATGACCTGCTCGCCGAAGGCGGTCGTCGAGTACAGCAGCGGATCGGCCGGGCGGTCCGAGCGGCCGTGGCCGAGCAGGTCCAGGGTGACCACGTGGCCGCCCGCTGCAGCGATCTTGCGTGCCAGCGGCTCGTGCATCCGACGCGGCATCAGCTGCCCGGGCACCAGCACGACCCAGTCGTGGCCACTGCCGTACTCGGTGTACTCGAGGCGGCGGTCCTCATGGAAGAACTGCCCGATGCGTTCGGAGACGAGCGTCATGGCGATCAGCCTGCCATGGCGCCCGTCCCCGTCCCGGTCGAAACCCGTCAGCTGCGGTTGATCGCGGAGACGACGGCCTTCAGCGATGCGGTCACGATGTTGGCGTCCAGGCCGACGCCCCAGAGGATCTCCCCGCGCACCGTGCACTCGACGTACGCCGCCGCGATCGCATCGCCGCCCGAGGACAGGGCGTGCTCGTTGTAGTCGAGGACGCGGACGTCCCAATCACCGTCGAGCGAGTTGACGATGTCGACGAACGCTGCGATCGGACCGTTGCCGGTGCCGGTGAGCTCACGCTCCTCACCGTCCACGAAGAGCGTGACGCTCAGCTGGTCCTTCTCCCCGGCCGCCGAGGACGTGTGCACCGAGTCGAGGCGCAACGGCGTGTCCCGGACGAGGTACTCCGCGCCGAAGGTCGACCAGATCGCCTCGGGCGTCATCTCGCCACCCTCGCCGTCGGTGTAGGTCTGGACCACCCGGCTGAACTCGATCTGCAGTCGACGCGGCAGGTCCAGCTTGTGCTCGGACTTGAGGATGTACGCCACGCCGCCCTTGCCGGACTGGCTGTTGACCCGGATGACGGCTTCGTAGGTGCGACCGACGTCCTTGGGGTCGATGGGCAGGTACGGAGCCTCCCAGGGCACGTCGGTGACCGGGATCCCCTGCTCGTCGGCGATCCGGTCGAGGTCCTCCAGACCCTTCTTGATCGCGTCCTGGTGCGACCCGGAGAAGGCGGTGTAGACGAGGTCACCGGCGTACGGGTGGCGCGGGTGGACTGGGAGCTGGGTGCAGTACTCCACCGTGCGACGGATCTCGTCGATGTCGGAGAAGTCCACCATCGGGTCGACGCCCTGGCTGAAGAGGTTCATGCCCAGGGTCACCAGGCAGACGTTGCCGGTCCGCTCGCCGTGGCCGAAGAGGCAGCCCTCGACGCGGTCCGCGCCCGCCATCATCGCAAGCTCGGTGGCGGCGACCGCGGTGCCGCGGTCGTTGTGCGGGTGCAGCGAGATGACGGTGTTCTCGCGCCGGGTGAGCTGGCGGGAGAACCACTCGATCTGGTCGTCGTACACGTTGGGCGTCGCGGACTCGACGTTCGCGGGCAGGTTGAGGATGATCTAGCGACCGTCCTCGGGCTGCCACACGTCGGAGACGGCCTC
>NZ_JAOPXI010000012.1 GCF_025965215.1 Marmoricola sp. | reverse complement strand
CGACCTGCTGTCGGGAACCGGACTCCGGATCGCGGACGGCCTGATGAAGGCCACCCCGGTGCTCGGCTCGTACATGTCGTTCTTCATGTTCGGTGGCGAGTTCCCGGGTGACCAGATCATCCCGCGGCTCTACACCGCGCACGTGCTGCTGATCCCGGGCCTGCTGCTCGCCCTGATCGCGGCGCACATGCTGCTGCTCGTCTACCACAAGCACACCCAGTGGCCCGGTCCCGGTCGCACCGAGCAGAACGTCGTCGGCTACCCGATGATGCCGGTGTACGCCGCCAAGGCCGGCGGGTTCTTCTTCATCGTCTTCGGTGTCGTCGCGCTCATGGGCGGACTGATGACGATCAACCCGGTCTGGCGGTTCGGGCCGTACAACCCTGCCCAGGTCACCGCGGGCTCCCAGCCCGACTGGTACATGGGCATCGCCGAAGGCCTGCTGCGCATCATGCCCGGCTGGGAGACGCACATCTGGGGTATCACGCTCAGCTGGAACGTCTTCCTGCCCGGCCAGGTGGCGCCGATGGTGCTGCTCGGCATCGTCCTGGCCTACCCGTTCATCGAGCAGTGGGTCACCGGCGACAAGAGAGAGCACCACCTGCTCGAGCGCCCGCGCAACGCTCCGACCCGAACGGCTTTCCTCGCGGCGATGATCTCGGTCTACGGCCTGCTCTGGGCAGCCGGCGGAAACGACATCCTGGCCACGCAGTTCCACCTCGACCTGAACACGATCACCTATTTCATGCGCGGCGCGATCTTCATCGTCCCGCCGCTCGTGTTCATCATCGCCAAGCGCTGGTGCATCTCGCTCCAGCGTCACGACAACGACATGCTGCTGCACGGCTACGAGAGCGGCGTGATCATGCGCGACGCCGCCGGTGGCTACTCCGAGAAGCACCTGCCACTCAGCGAGGAGCACGCGTACCGGCTGACCGCGCGCAACCGCGACCAGGTGTACACCGGGGTCTCGGGTGCCGACGCCAACGGTGTCGAGGCGCCGAACGCCCGGGTCGACCAGCTCCGGGCACGGTTGTCGAAGGCCTGGTTCGCGACCAACGTGCAGAAGCCCACCAAGGAGGAGCTCGAGGAGGGCCACCACCACGCCGAGCTCGAGCACGAGCACGAGGCGCCTCTCGAGGGCCACGCAGCCGACGGCCACCAGTTCGACGGACGTCACGACGTCGTCGGCGACGACCTGACGCACAAGCACTAGGCCGAATGGTCAGTTTCAAACGGTCGACATGCCCCTAGTCGCGAGACTAGGGGCATGTCGGCTGTCCGGAACTGACCATTCGGCATCTGGTCTTACCACTTGACCACTTGACAGCGCTGCAGGATGCTGGGCGCATGGCCCTCACCCCGATCACCAAGCGCCTGGTGCCCGACGACGTGTTCGAGCAGCTCCTCGGCGAGGTTGTCGACGGCTCGCTGGGTGCCGGCGACTCGCTGCCCAGTGAACGCCGGCTGGCTGAGCTGCTGGGTGTCTCGCGACCGACCGTGCGGGAGGCCCTGCAACGTCTTTCGGCCACCAGGCTGGTCGAGGTACGCCACGGCGGCTCGACGACCGTCCGCGACTACCAGCGGCACGCGGGCCTAGACCTGCTCCCCCGGCTGCTGGTCCGGCACGGCGAGCTCGACCCGGCGGTGGCGCGCAGCATCATCGAGGCTCGGCTCTCGATCGCGCCTGACGTCGCGCGAATGGCGGCCGAACGTTCAGCACGGGCGGAGCAGGCCACGCGCGACGCCCTTTCCGGCGCCCTGTCCACCCTGGAAGCGGCCGGCGACCCCGTGGAGCGCCAGCATGCCGCGCTCGCGTTCTGGGACGCCGTCGTCGACCTGGCCGACTCCATCGTGTTCCGGATGATGTTCAACAATCTACGGCACGCCTACGAACCGGCGATCGAGCCGCTGGCCCCGCTCCTGGATGGCGAAGTCAGCAACGTCGATGCCTACCGGGCCGTCAGCTCGGCGGTGCTGTCCGGTGACGGCGTCGCAGCAGAAGCAGCCGCCGATGCGCTGCTGCGCCCGGCCACCGTGGCGATGGTCGACTTCCTCGACGACTTCGAGCACCCCGAAGGAGAATCCTGATGAGCAAGCCCTCCCCCGAGATCGAGGCACTGGCGGCCGAACGCCTCGCCGCCGAAGAAGCCCGGATGACCGGCTCGCGGCGTACGACGATCACGCTCGGCAGCACCTTCGCCGAGTTCGTGAAACACCCGAGCCCGTGGATCATCGCCAGCACCCTGGCCGCGGCGGTGACGTGGCGCGTCGTCGAGGGCGACTGGCGCCTGAGCGACCTGTGGGCCCCCGTCATCCTGGTCGCTCTCTTCCCGGTCCTGGAGTGGATCATCCACGTCTTCATCCTGCATTTCCGGCCGCGCCGGGTCGCCGGGATCAGCATCGACAGCGAGCTGGCCCGCGATCACCGTCGCCACCATGCGGACCCCCGTGACATCCCGCTGGTCTTCATCCCGTGGCGCTCGCTCATCGCTGTGATCGCTGGCGAGTTCGCGATCGCGATCTACGCATTCCCCCGGTTGGGTCAGGGTCTGACGTTCCTGGCGACCACGGCACTGACCGGGCTGGTCTACGAATGGATCCACTACCTGATCCACAGCGACTACAAGCCGAGGACGAAGACCTACAAGGCGGTGTGGCGCAACCACCGGCTGCATCACTACAAGAACGAGCACTACTGGTTCACGGTCACCTCATCGGCGACCGCAGACCGGCTCTTCGGCACCTACCCCGATCCGGGGACGGTCAAGGCGTCAGCCACCGCCAAGAACCTGCACGGTTGAACCCGGTCGTCGAGCAAGGCGAGGAACGAGCCGTCGCCAAGACGTGGTGACGCGCGCCAACTCAGAGAGTCGAGCCCTGGCCGTACTGGGCAAAGGGCAGGTTCCAGTCGCCCAGCCCGTTGGTCAGGGTCATCGGGCGGCTGGTGCCGGTGTACTCGACGACGTCACCGATGATGCTGTTGTCGAAGAGCCAACCGGCGTTCGCCGTGCTCATGCCGGTGCAGCCGTGGCTGACGTTGGCGTGGCCCTGGGATGCGACCGACCACGGGGCAGCGTGCAGGAACTCCCCGGAGTAGGTCAGTCGCATCGCGAACTCGACGTTCTTGAGGTTGTAGCCCTGCGGACTTCCCGGGTCGATACCGATCGTGCCCGAGTTCATGTCGATCGTCCGGTGTTTCTCCACGATCACCTTGATCCCGGAGCGGGTCGTGAAGTCGGGCTGCTTGCCGGTGGTGATCGGGATGGTCCTGATCAGCGTGCCGTTGCGGTAGACCTTCAACTGGTCGGTGCGGGTGTCGACCTTGCTGATCATCGAACGGCCGATCGTGAAGGTGCCGGTGCGGCTGGTCTGGCCGAACACGCCACCGCCGGCCGGGACGCTCTTGATGTCGGCGTTGACGGTGACCTTGGTGCCTGGCTTCCAGAACTTCGCCGGACGCCAGTGCACCTCGGTGTTCGACATCCAGTGGAACGCTCCGACCTGAGCCGGAACCGTGGTGACGCTGAGGTGCTTCTGGATCGACTCGTGATCGGTGACCGGTACGTCGAAGCGGATCACGACGGGCATGCCGACGCCGACTGTCGAGCCGGGGAGCGGGAAGAAGCTCGGGAACGTCTGCTGGTTCAGCGCGAGCGACTGGGTCCGGAACTGCGACTGGTAGGTCTGCTGCTTTCCGGAGCTGTCGACTGCGACGCTGCTGACCCGGTACGTCTGCCCGGGCTGGAGGCGCGCGGTGCTCTGCCAGCTGGCTTTGTCGGCCGACATCGTCCCGGCCACCTCGGCGCCCTTGGAGCGCACCGAGACCGACGTGAACGTGCCGTTGGTGACGTCGAGCCGCAGTGAGCGGTTCACCTTCACGCCCATCGACCCTGCGGCAATGGTCGAGGAGATCTGCGCGGCCAAGACCGGCGTTCCGGTGGCGCTCGGGCTGGTTCCGGCGGACGTCGGTCCGCCTGCCGTTCCGGCTGCCTGGGAGCACGCTGAAGCGCCCGCCAAGATGAGGACCGCGGCCAGCGCGGTCCAGGTACGTCGCGAACGCATGGTTCTCCCGGAGAATCAGCTCAGGAACTGCTCGTGTGGACGCCTCAAGCGTAACAAGCCCACGGATACGGCTAGTGCAGGAAATACGTGGGGCGCGTCACTCCCGGTGCACAGTCGGAGCCGAGGAGTGGAAAATGCACCTGAAAGCGACCTAGTGAGCGTGTTCCCCGCGGTAGTACTCGAAGACCAGGCCGGAGAGCGCGATCGCGCCGAGGACGGCACCGATGATCACGAGCCACCAGCCGATGACGACACCGAGGACGATCGTTGCCAGCGTCATGGCGCACCACATCGGCCACCAGCTGTACGGCGGGAAGAAGCCGAGCTCGCCAGCTCCGTCGGCGATCTCGCCGTCCTTCCGATCCTCGGGGCGGGGATCCATCCGGCTGGCGTGGAACCCGAGGTAGATGCTCACCAGCGTGGTCAGCAGCGCGGTCATCACCAGGGCGGAGGTACCGGTCGGGTCTCCGGTGACGAACCAGTAGGCAGGTGCTACCAGCACGAAGAAGAACGTGCAGATCACGAAGATCCAGGTCTCGGCCTTCATCAGGCGTCAGCCCCTTCCAGCTCGGCATTGTCGTCGTACTCGAGCGCGGCGATCTCCGGGTGGTGCAGGTCGAAGGCCGGCGACTCGGAACGAATACGCGGAATGGAGTTGAAGTTGTGCCGCGGCGGCGGGCAGCTGGTCGCCCATTCCAGCGAGCGGCCCCAGCCCCACGGGTCGTCCACGGTGACCTTGGGTGCCCGACGGGACTTGTAGACGTTCCACAGGAACGGCAGCGTCGAGGACGCCAGCAGGAACGCCCCGATGGTCGAGATCTGGTTCAGGGTGGTGAACCCGTCGGCAGCGCTGTAGTCGGCGTAGCGGCGCGGCATGCCCTCGACACCGAGCCAGTGCTGGACCAGGAACGTGGTGTGGAAGCCGATGAACAGCAACCAGAAGTGGATCTTGCCGAGTCGCTCGTCGAGCATCCGGCCGGTCATCTTCGGCCACCAGAAGTAGAAGCCCGCGAACATCGCGAACACGACGGTGCCGAACACGACGTAGTGGAAGTGGGCGACCACGAAGTAGGAGTCCGACACGTTGAAGTCGAGCGGCGGCGAGGCCAGGATGATGCCGGTCAAGCCACCGAAGAGGAAGGTCGTCAGGAAGCCGATCGACCACAGCATGGGGGTGTCGAAGGACAGAGATCCCCCCCACATCGTGCCGATCCAGTTGAAGAACTTGACGCCGGTCGGCACTGCGATCAGGAACGTCATGCCGGAGAAGAACGGCAGGTCGACGGCGCCGGTGACGAACATGTGGTGGGCCCACACGGCCACGGACAGGATCGCGATGCCGAGCGTGGCCGCGACCAGGCCGACGTAGCCGAAGATCGGCTTGCGGCTGAACACGGGCAGGATCTCGGTCACGATGCCGAAGAACGGCAACGCGATGATGTAGACCTCCGGATGCCCGAAGAACCAGAACAGGTGCTGCCACAGGATCGGGCCGCCGTGCACCGCGTCGAAGACGTGCGCCCCGAACTTGCGGTCGGCCTCGAGCGAGAGCAGCGCACCGGCGAAGATCGGGAACGCGATCAGGACCAGCAGGCTGGTGACCAGCGTGTTCCAGACGAAGATCGGCATCCGGAACATGGTCATGCCGGG
>NZ_JAOPXI010000156.1 GCF_025965215.1 Marmoricola sp. | reverse complement strand
TCCCGTGCTGCGCAAGGTGTCGGTCTTCGAGATCCGCACCGGTGCCGGTCCGGCAGGTATTCCGATCAACACGTCGGCGCAGCACGCCGGGGTCATTCCGGCCGCGCTCAGCGAGGGCTACCGGTTGGCGATCGCGTACGGCAGCCGGGAGATGAGCTTCAGCCGACAGGACCTCGAGCAACTGCGGCAACGCAGTCATGACCTGCCGATCGCGTGCGTCGAGGGCTGGAGCGCGAGCGGCACCTGGACCGGCGTACGGCTGCGGGACCTGCTCGACCTCGTGGGCGCGCCGACCGGTCACGACGTCCGGGTGGTCTCGATGCAGACCCGTGGGGCGTTCGGAACGACGGTGCTGCCGGACCAGTTCGTCGATGATCCCCTCACCCTGGTGGCCCTGGGGCTGCACGGAGAGCCGCTCGCGCTGGACCACGGCTACCCCTGCCGCCTGATCGCGCCCGACCGTCCCGGTGTGTTCCAGACCAAATGGGTCCGCAGGCTGGAGGTCCTCGCATGAACGCGATCCGTGCCGTGCTGATCGCCACTGGTGCAGCGGCCGGCGCCTTCGGGATCTCCCTGTTGCTGGGTCTGGGCCAACGCAACCTGATCGCCACCGTGGAGTGGCTTGCTGGTGGCGTCGTGCTGCACGACGCCTTCGTCGGCCCGGCGGTGATCGCGGCCGCGTTCGTGGTCGCCCGCCTGTTCCGGGGTCGGGTTCCCGCAGCGGTCATCGTCGGCGGCATCGTGCTGGCCACGGTCACCGTCGTCGCGATCCCGGTCCTCGGCCGCTTCGGCCAGCGCCCGGACAACACCACCCTGCTCAACGGCTCGTACGGCGTCGGGTGGCTCGTGTTCGCGGGACTAACGTTGCTCCTGGTCCTCGTACTGGGTATGCGAGGCCGCCGGAGGTCCGGACACACAGGCGAAGGAGGTGGAGATGGCACGGGTCCTGGTCGTCGATGACGACGTGACGGTGCGCGAAGTCGTCGTCTCCTACCTGCGCGCCGGTGGGCACGACGTGGCGGAGGCCGCCGACGGTGCGGCTGCCCTCAAGCAGATGCGTGACGCCCCGGCCGACCTGGTCGTGCTCGACCTGATGATGCCCGGGATCGACGGCATCGAGGTCTGCCGGCGGCTGCGCGCGATCGGCGACGTCCCGATCATCATGCTGACCGCGCTCGGCTCGGAGACGGACCGTGTCGTCGGACTGGAGTCCGGTGCCGATGACTACGTGACCAAGCCGTTCAGTCCCCGCGAGCTCGTGCTCCGCGTCGATGCGCTGCTGCGCCGCGTCGGCGAACGCTCGGTGCCGGACACCGGTCTGCTCGCCGACGGTGACCTCGTCGTCGACTCGGGGCGCCACGAGGCCCGGTTGGCCGGTGATCCGCTGCCGCTGACGTCACGCGAGTTCGACCTGCTCCGGTTCCTCGTCGCAAACCCCGGGACGGCGTACTCGCGCGAGGAGCTGCTGCAGCAGGTGTGGGGCTGGTCCTTCGGCGACCAGTCCACGGTGACGGTGCACGTGCGACGGTTGCGGGAGAAGGTGGAGAACGACCCCACCAAGCCGACCCGGCTGGTGACGGTGTGGGGTGTCGGCTACCGGTGGGAGGCAGCATGAGCGGCGACGAGGTCCAGATCGTCCTGATCGCAGCGGGATGGTCGGCGGCAGCGTGTGCCGTCGGCCTCGGCGTCGTGTGGAGGCTGCGACGAGGGTCGCTGCGCTGGCTGGTGGCAGCCGTCTCGCTGGTCGCGGTCGCAGCCCTGGTCTCGGGTATGGCGGGCACGGCCAACGCGATGTTCATCTCGCACCACGACTTCAACGTGACGCTGTGGGTGCTGGTCGTCTCCGGTGTCGTGGCCGCTGCCGGGGCGACTGCGGTCGGGACCGCACTGGTGCGGTGGTCGCAGTCGATGCAGGCCGAGGCCAGGCGGTTCGGCGAGAGCGGCGAGTTCGTGGCGCCCAAGGGCGCCCCGGCCGAGTTCCAGAAGCTGTCCGACGAGCTAGCCCTGACCAGCCAGAAGCTCGCCGAGTCCCGTGATCGCGAGTCGCGGCTCGAGGGGTCTCGGCGTGAGCTGATCTCCTGGGTCTCGCACGACCTGCGCAGTCCGCTGGCCGGCATGCGGGCGATGACCGAGGCCCTGGAGGACGGGATGGCCGAGGACCCGGCTCGCTACCACCGCCAGATCAGGTCCGAGGTGGACCGGATGGTCCGCATGGTCGACGACCTCTTCGAGCTGTCCCGGATCCACGCCGGCAATCTCAAGCTGACCCTCGAACCGCTGATGCTCGGTGACGTCGTCAGTGAGGCACTCGCCAGCGCGGACCCGGTGGCGCGGGCCCGAGGCGTCCGCCTCGGCGGAGAGGTCGAAGCAGGCCTCCAGGTCGTCGCCGATCCGGCGGAGCTCTCCCGCGTGGTGGCCAACCTGTTGATGAACGCGATCCGGCACACGCCGGCCGACGGGGTCGTCGAGGTCATCGGTCGTCCTGGCCCCACCGGTGTGGAACTGGCGATCACCGACGGCTGCGGGGGGTTGTCGGAGGAAGACATGGAGCGCGCCTTCGACGTCGCCTGGCAGGGCAGTCCGGCGCGTACTCCGGAGACCACGACGGTGTTCGGAAGCGGGGCAGGTCTGGGGCTGGCGATCGTGAAGGGCATCGTGGAAGCCCACTCCGGGACGGTCTCGGTCGCCAACGAGGACCCGGGATGCCGCTTCCTGGTGCGGCTGCCGGCCGTCGCCTGAGGCACTAGGTTGGCGCGCATGACACGCGCCGAGACCGGCGCCGTGGTGATCAGCGCGTGACGGCGAATTCGTTCAGGTCGAGGGACGCCGTACGGGCCTTGTACTCGCGCACCGTCCCGGGCCAGTTGGTCGTGACCCGCCCTGCCTCGTCGCGGTACCAGTTCGCGCAGCCGCCCCACACGCTGGCGGCCAGGCGCTCCTGGATCTCGGCGTCGAAGCGGGCCTCGGCGGCCTCCTTGACCTCGATGCTGCCGCCGCGGGCGACCACCTCGACGAGCAGGCGGATGAAGCCGGACTGGGACTCCATCATGTTGATGATCGAGCTGCCGCCGAGGTTCGTGTTCGGACCGTAGACGATGCCGAAGTTCGGGAAGCCGGGAACGCAGACGCCCAGGTACGCGCGGGCGCCGTCTCGCCATGCTTCGTTGAGGTCGAGGCCTCCGGCGCCGGTGACCTTCATCGGTGCGAGGAACTCGGTGGCCGCGAAGCCGGTGCCGTAGATGATCACGTCGACCTCGTGCACGGTGCCGTCGGCGGTGCGGACACCGTGCGGCAGGATCTCGGCCACCTCGTCGGTCACGACGTCGGTGTTCGGGCTGGCCAGCGCCGGGTACCAGTCGTTGGAGAACAGCAGGCGCTTGCAGCCGATGGGGTAGTCCGGGTGCAGCTTGGCGCGCAGGTCGCGGTCCCGGACCTGGGCCCGCAGGTGCAGCCGCCAGACGGCCTCGAGCACCTTCTTGAGCGGGTTGGTCCCGGTGAGCGACTTGTTGAGCTGCTCGGACATGGTCCAGGTCAGGTTGCGGCCCAGCGCTTGTGAGCGTGGGAAGCGGGCGTACATGCGGTGGTGCGTCCGGGTGTACGCGCGATCGGCCTTCGGGACGACGTACGGTGCCGAGCGCTGGAACACCGTGACCCGGCCGGCCACCGGCTGGATGCCCGGGACGAACTGGATGGCGCTGGCTCCGGTCCCGAGGACGGCGACCCGTTGTCCGGTCAGGTCCACGGTGTGATCCCACCGGGCGGAGTGGAAGGCCGGGCCGGTGAACGTCGCTGCCCCGGGAATCGTCGGGATCACCGGTCGGGACAGCTGGCCGACAGCGCTGACCAGGAACTCGGCGTCGAAGCTCTCACCGGTGGAGGTCTCGACGTGCCAGGTCGCGGAGGCGTCGTCGTACGCCGCAGCGGTGACCTCGACCCCGGTGCGGATCAGGCTGCGAAGCCCGTGCTCGTCGATCACCCGGTCGATGTAGTCCAGGATGTCGGCCTGGCCGGCGTACCGGCGGGCCCACTCGGGGTTGGGTGCGAACGACCACGAGTACAACGAGGACGGGACGTCGCACGCCGCGTTCGGGTACGTGTTGTCACGCCAGACTCCTCCCGGGTGGTCGCCCTTCTCGAGCACGGTGACATCGTCGAATCCGTGTGAGGCGAGCTCGATGGCGGTGCCGATCCCGCCGAAGCCGGCGCCGATGATCACGATGCGCGGGGAAGTCATGTCCCCACCGTAGGAAACCCGACGTCGTGAGGACAGCGCAGGACGCGATCGCCAACTGATAATTCCGGCCGATCCTCCGGTGGTGCTCGACGAACCGGCGACCCGCAGCCGGGACTTCCCGCGTCACGTCCGGGGCATCGCCGGTCTCGTGCAGCACGCCGAGGCGACCGGGATGGCCACCGGGTTGACCTCACCGGGTTGACCTCGCCGGGTCGGGGCTCAGCGTCCGTGACCTGGCGGATCCGGACTGCCTGGTCACCGCCGATCAGGAGCTGCGGGTGGTCCGCAACCTGCAGACGTCGCGGCGCGGTTGGGGTACGCCCAGGCCGCGAGCTTGATCCATGCGCATCGGCGGTGGCACGGCCGCACGCCGGGCGCGGGAGTCTAGGCTCCGAGCATGCTGACCGTTGCGTACGTCTTCGCGGGCCTGGCGGCCCTGGTGCACGTCTACATCTTCTGGCTCGAGGCGCTTGCCTTCGACACCGCCGGTCGCCAGGCATTCGGGGTCAGCGCGGAGGACGCCGCGATCATGAAGCCGTGGGCCTTCAACCAGGGCTTCTACAACCTCTTCCTCGCCATCGGGACTGCCACCGGCCTCGCGCTCGCGGGAACCAACCGGGCCGCAGCGATCGCGCTGATCAGTCTCGCCACCGGCTCGATGCTCGCCGCGGCGCTGGTGCTGATCGGCTCGGATCCGGGCAAGGCCCGCGGTGGGCTCGTCCAGGGTCTGTTCCCGGCGCTCGGACTCGTCTGTCTGGTGATCTGGGCACTGAGCTAACGAACGCGCACGCTCAGGTGATCGTCATGCCGCCGTCGACCGGCAGCGTCTGACCGGTGATGTAGCCGGCGGCGTCCGAGGCCAGGAAGACGACCGCGGCGGCCAGCTCACGCGGGTCGCCCTTGCGCCCCATCGGGTTGCGGTGCATCTGGGACTCCAGGTAGCCCTCCGGGTACTGGTCGGTCATCTCGGAGGTGAAAAATCCGGGCGCGATGGCGTTCACGCGGATGCCCTTGCGACCGGTCCACTGCTGGGCCAGGTCGCGGGTCAGGCCGATCAAGCCGGCCTTCGAGGCCGCGTACGCGGCCTGGGGGAGTCCTGCGGTGGTGAGCCCGAGGACCGAGGAGATGTTGATGATCGAGCTGCCCTGACCCATCACCCGGCCGCACGACTGGGCCATCCAGTAGCAGCCGTTCAGGTTGACGTCGATGACGCCGGCGAACTGCTCGGGGGTCTCCCGCGTCGCCGGGACAGCCGTGCCGATGCCGGCGTTGTTGACCAGGATGTCGACCCGGCCGAACTCGGCCACGGCGGCGTCGACCAGGGCCTGGCACGACAGCGGGTCGGCGACGTCGGTCGCGACGCTCAACGCTCGCGTGCCGGCCGCCTCGACGAGGGCCGCCGTCTGGGCCAGCTTGTCGACGCGACGCGCTCCGAGGACCACGTCGCACCCCGCTTCGGCGAGTGCCTGGGCGAACGCGACGCCGAGCCCGGACGAGGCGCCGGTCACGATGGCGACCTTTCCGTCGAGGCGGAACAGGTCGGTGATCGGGGCTGTGCTGATGTCTGGCATGCGCCCGATCATGCCTGATCGATCAGGAGCGGTGCAGTCCCGGTTGGAAGACGCGCTGGGTGCTGGCGGGATGGAGCGGTAGCAACCTGGCCGGGCGAATCGGACGCGGGACGACGTTGCCGGTGCAGTTCGGGCAGACCACGTGTAGGCAGTTCTCGACGCAGTCGGCGCAGAAGGTGCATTCGTAGGTGCAGATCCGGGCATCCGCGGAGTCAGGCGGCAGGTCGACGTCGCAGCACTCGCAGTTCGGCCGGAGCTCGAGCATCAGGCGTCCTGGACGCTGCCCCGACGGGCCTGCCACGCACTCTCGACCATCTCGCGCAGGTCTCGCTGCGGAGCCCAGCCGAGGTCCCGTCGCGCCAGCTCACCGCTCGCGACGATCCGGGCAGGATCGCCGGCCCGGCGTGCGCCGATCGTGGGGGAGAAGTCGATCTCGGTGACCTCACGCATCGTGTCCATGATCTCGCGTACCGAGGAACCACTTCCGCTGCCGAGGTTGTAGACCGGCTCGATGGCGGCTCCGGACTCGAGGCGTCGGGCCGCCGCGACGTGGCCTTCGGCCAGGTCCTGGACGTGCACGTAGTCGCGCACAGTGGTGCCGTCGGGAGTGGGGTAGTCGATGCCGAACAGCGTCGGGGTCCGGCCCTGCAGCAGGTCCTCGAAGACCTTGGGGAACAGGTTGTGCGGGCTGGAGTCGTACAGGTCGGTGGCCCCGGAGCCGACGACGTTGAAGTAGCGCAGCGCGGTGAACCTCAGGCCCGTGGCGACGGCCTGGTCCCGGATCAACCACTCACCGATCAGCTTGGTCTCGCCGTACGGCGACTGGGGGGCCGTCGGCGTCTGCTCGGTGACGTTCTCGACGTCCGGGTTGCCGTAGGTGGCGGCACTCGAGGAGAACACGATGTTGCCCACCCCCGCAGCAGCCATCGCCTCGAGCAGCGTGACCGTCCCGGTGACGTTCTGAGTGTAGGTGTGCAGCGGCCGCTCGACGGAGACCCCGGCGTACTTGTACCCGGCCAGGTGCACCACCCCGGTGACCTCGTGCTCGCGCAGCGTCCGGGTCACCAGGTCCGTGTCGAGGATCGAGCCCTCGACGTACGGGGTCTGCGGTCCGACGAATTCACGGTGCCCGCTGGAGAGGTCGTCCAGGACGACCGTCCGGATCCCGACCGCCTCGAAGGCGCGCACGATGTGCGACCCGATGTATCCGGCACCCCCGGTGACCAGCCAAGCCATGTGTTCCTCCTCGATTGCCAGCCCTGACCCTATGTGCCTGCGAGAAACGTGAGGAAGGGCGACCCGCGCGTCACCCGGATATCGGTGCAGCCCGCGGCGGCCGACCTGTCGGGCAGGGTCTCCGGATCATCGCACCACTGTGAGGGCCTTCTCGCGGCCGATCCGCTCCCGCTCCACCTTGGTCACGAACGGTGAGGTCATGGCCCGGACGAGCGCGCCGTAGCCGAGTCCGAACCGAAGTTCTTCGCCGACGGCGAGCTCGTGGTCACCCAGGTCGACGACCAGGTGGTCGCTGCTCATCCCGAGCACGTCGATGCCGGAAGGAGGGATCAGGCCGTCGATGTCGACGTCCTGCCGGCCCAGGGCGAGGATCGCCTGGTGCACGGTGCCGGTGCGCCGGAGCGCCGGGGGCTCGCCGAAGGCCATCTGGGCACGGTCCCCCCAGGGCTGAGCCGGCTTCTCGTCGACCTCGATCGCTTCGCCGACCAGGACGAAGGCATCGGTGTGCAGACCCTCGATCGGCGTACGGTACAGCGGTTCGGTCCCGAGCAGGATCGACTCCCCGAGTCGCAGCTCGTTGATCCTGCCGACATCCTCGGTGCTCAGGGCCCAGTCCAGGTTGGCAGAATTGCCGCCGGAGACCCGGGTCAGCGCGATCCCGTACGCCGCTTCGACCTGCTCGACGAGCCGGGTGAGCTCGCCCATGTTGCGGTCGTCAGGAACCACGCCGTTCTGGCAGGCGAGGTTCGTGCCGAGTCCGACCAGGCGCAGGTTGGTGCGTTCCACGACGGCCCCCGCAGCGGCGACCACGTCGGCGGCGGCGATGCCTTCACGCAGGTCGCCCAGCTCGACCATCAGCACGACGTCGTGGACGCGGCGGTACCTGCTCGCCCCGGCTGCCAGGGCTTCGAGCACCGCTGGATCGGTGTTGAGGCTCGACGTCGCGATCCGTACGACCTGACCCGCCTGGCTGAGCATGGGAGCGCGGATCAACGTGCGTGACGTCGACTCGTCGAGCCCGGCCAGGCGGGAAAGGTTCTCGAGGCGCGAATCGCCCAGTCCGTCGGCGCCACCGCGGACCATCGCCGCTCCGACCCCAGGTGAGCCGAGGGTCGCCTTGGTGATCCCGCAGACGCGAATGCCCCGGCCAGCGAGCCGGTCGACGAGCGTCCGGGTGTTGTGCTCGATCCGTTCGAGCTCGACTTCGAGACGGGGCGCTGTCATGCCCTCACGCAGTCAGGGACGTAAGACCTGGAGCCAGGGACGGGAACGCGGTCAGGACCATGTCGACGAGCTCGGAGCCGGGCCGGGTCAGCGGGTCGGTCACCGGCAGCCCGAGGTGCAGGCGGTGGTCGGCGATCGCAGTGTCGATCTCCTCGGGAGTCATCTCCTCGTGGTTGATCGTCACGCCGATCACGCGGGTGTCGGCGAAGGCTTCGATCAGGGCGATCTCGCTCGCAGCCGTCGGCATCGGCATCATCGGGAAGTCGCCGAGGACCTTGCGCTTCGGCGCGTGCTGCACGATCACGGCCTCGGGACGGCTCCCACGCAGGATGTGGCCCGAGGAGAGGTACGCCGGATGGCTCAGGGCACCCTGACCCTCCACCACGATGACGTCCGGGTGCTCCGTCTCAAAGGCCCGGACCATCTGGTGCTCGACCTCCCCGGAGATGAACTGGGGGACCAGCGCATCGAGGGCGGCGCCGTACTTGCCGCCCTGGATCAGGGTGGTCTGGCCGGTGCCGACCATGACGGCCTTGATGCCGCGCTGGTTGAGAGCCTGGACCAGCAGGGTGGCCGTGGTGCGCTTGCCGATCGCGCCGTCGGTTCCGAGCACAGCGATCTTCGGGCAGGTGACCTCGAAGATCCTGCCTGAGAACAGGTGCAGGTCGCGGGTGTCCTTGGGGCGGCGTACGTCGGTGATGGTCACTCGCGCGATCAGCGCGGCGGCGACGAACTCGGCGTCGTCGTTGAGGAACTCGTGCAGGCCGTTGATCACGTGCATGCCGCGCGCGATGCCGTCGAGCAGCACCACCCGCTGGGCGTCGGACAGCAGGCCGTCAGCCGGCGCGACGCCGCAGATCAGGTAGTCCGGGACCCGACCGGCGTGGGCGATCGCCTCGTGCAGGTCTGCCAGCACCGGGATGCCGTTGGCGACACCGTCCAGCAGGGCGCCCGAGTCGAGACCGGCGTGCCGGCTGTCGAGGACGCTGAGGATCTCGTACCTCTCCGAGTGCCGGACCAGCCCGTTGGCGGTCTTGCCGTCCTGCTCTCCGAACTGGCCCTCGCAGTAGACGACGGCCGTAGCGCCTACCGGAAGAGCGAACGGTTCGGCTGGGCTGGAGTCGCGACCGACGGCTGGTGCGTTGAAGGACGAATTGCTGGACAGCGGTGACATGCGGATCCTCTGAGAAGTCTCAGAGGAGGCGACGGTCGAAAAGACGTCTGCCCTGAGCGCGGCAAGATTGCCGACTCACCGAGGATAACCCCTGCGCGGGCAATCCCTTGCTTTCCGGCGGCGTGCTCGGCGGTAGCATGTGCCCATGAGTTTCCGCCTGCTCCTTACCTAGCCGCATCGCGACCACTGCGATGCGGCTGCCCCTCGTGCCCGAGGGGCTTTTTCATGTTCAGGCACAAACGGAGCAGGCGACCCGGGAGAAGGACGAGATGAGCGAGCGAGAAGAGCAGGTCGGATACGACGTCCACGCGACGGAGGCCAAGTGGCTGCCCGTGTGGGAGGGCCTCGACCCGTTCCGGGCCGACGACTCTGCACCCCGGGAGAAGCGGTATGCGCTGACGATGTTCCCCTACCCGAGCGGCGACCTGCACATGGGTCACGCGGAGGTGACCGCACTGCACGACGTGATCGCGCGGTACTGGTGGCTGCGCGGGTACGAGGTCATGAACCCGATGGGGTGGGACTCCTTCGGCCTGCCCGCGGAGAACGCGGCCATCCGCAACAACGAGCACCCGGCGATGTACACCTACGCCAACATCGAGACCCAGGCCGCCTCCTTCAAGAGGTACGCCGTCAGCTTCGACTGGTCACGCCGCCTGCACACCTCCGACCCGGAGTACTACCGCTGGACCCAGTGGCTGTTCCTCAAGTTCCGCGAACGCGGTCTGGCGTACCAGAAGTTCTCGCCGGTCAACTGGTGCCCGAACGACCAGACCGTGCTGGCCAACGAGCAGGTCGTCGACGGCAGGTGCGAGCGCTGCGGCGCCGAGGTCACCAAGCGTGAGCTGAACCAGTGGTACTTCAAGATCACCGAGTACGCCCAGGAGCTGCTCGACGATCTGGACGTGCTGGCCCCCACCTGGCCGGACCGCGTCGTCACCGCCCAGCGGAACTGGATCGGCCGCTCCGAGGGGGCGCACGTGGACTTCCGTGTCCAGGGCCGGGCGGAGCCGTTGACGGTCTTCACCACGCGTCCCGACACCATCTTCGGTACGACGTTCATGGTCGTCGCCGTGGACGCTGCGCTGGCCTCGGAGCTGGTGACCAGTGAGCGGCGGGCGGCCTTCGAGGCCTACCGCGAGGAGATCCAGGCGGCCTCCGACATCGAGCGGCTGGCCACGGATCGTCCGAAGACCGGTGTCGACCTGGGCATCACCGCCACCAACCCGGTGACGGGGGCGGAGATCCCGGTCTGGGCCACCGACTACGTACTGGCCGACTACGGCACCGGCATCGTCATGGGCGTTCCAGGCGGCGACCAGCGCGACTGGGAGTTCGCGACGAAGTTCGGCCTGCCGATCATCCGGACCACCGAGCCGCCGGCCGGCTGGGAGGGCGAGGCCTACGCGGGCGAGGGACCGGCGATCAACTCGCCGGCTCCCGGAGTCGAGGCGGGGCTGGACATCAACGGGCTGCCTGTCGCGGCGGCCAAGAGCGCCACGATCGCATTCCTGGAGCAGGCCGGTTCCGGTCGAGGCACTGTCAACTTCCGGCTGCGTGACTGGCTGCTCAGCCGGCAGCGCTACTGGGGCGTGCCGATCCCGATCATCCACTGCGTCACCTGTGGCGAGGTTCCGGTGCCCTTCGACCAGCTCCCGTTGGAGCTGCCCGAGCTCAAGGGCGCCGACCTCAAGCCGAAGGGCGTCTCGCCGCTGGCGGCAGCCACCGACTGGGTCAATGTGGACTGCCCGACCTGCGGCGGTCCCGCCACCCGCGACTCCGACACGATGGACACGTTCGTGGACTCGTCGTGGTACTTCCTGCGCTACTGCTCGCCGCACGACGACACCCAGCCGTTCGACCCGGCGCTGGTCAATGCCTGGATGCCGTGCGACATCTACGTCGGCGGGGTCGAGCACGCCGTCCTGCACCTGCTGTACGCGCGTTTCTTCACCAAGGTGCTGGCGGACATGGGGATGCTGGACTTCCGCGAACCGTTCTCGGCCCAGCTGAACCAGGGTTTCGTGATCAACCGGGGCAAGAAGATGAGCAAGTCGCTGGGCAACGGCGTCAGTCTGGGGGACCAACTTGCGGAGTTCGGAGTGGACGCCGTCCGTCTGACCCTGGTCTTCGCCGGACCGCCCGAGGACGACATCGACTGGGCCGAGATGTCGCCGGGCGGGTCGCTGCGGTTCTTGCAGCGCGCCTGGCGTCTCAGCGGCGATGTCAGCTCGGCCGCAGGTGCACCGTTCTCCGGTGACGGCGGCGACGTGGCCCTGCGCAAGCGCACCGCGCGAACCCTGCACGACGCAGCAGAGCTGGTCGAGTCATATCGCTTCAACGTGATGATCGCCCGCGTCATGGAGCTGGTGAACGCGACCCGCAAGGTCATCGACTCCGGCACCGGCCCCGGTGACCCAGCCGTGCGTGAGGCTGTTGAGGTCGTCGCGATGCTGCTCTCGATGGTCGCTCCGTACACCGCCGAGGAGATGTGGGAACGCCTGGGCCACGAGCCGGCGGTCGGCCGGGTGGTCTGGCCAGTGGTCGATCCGGCTCTGCTGGTTGAGGACGCCGTCACCGCAGTGGTCCAGATCGCCGGCAAGGTCCGTGCCCGGCTCGAGGTCTCCCCGGAGATCTCCGAGGCGGACCTGGAGGCACTGGCGATGGCGGACGAGAACGTCGTACGGGCCCTGGACGGAGCCGAGGTTCGCAAGGTCATCGTGCGCGCGCCCAAGCTTGTCAACATCGTCGTCTGACGGTCCGCAGTCCGTTGGTCGGCGAAGGCGCTCCGCGCCTGTTTCGAAACCCCTCGTCCGAACCCCCTAGGCTTCCCGCATGACTGTGGCACTCGTCACCGATTCGACGGCCTCACTGACCCCCGAGGTCGCTGCCGCGCGTTCGATCACGGTGGTCCCGCTGCAGGTCGTGATCGGTGCCGAGTCCTACGACGAGGGTGTCGAGGGTGGGGTGACCCCGGAGCTGCTCGCGGAGGCGCTGCGGGCCTGGACGCCGGTGAGCACGTCGCGGCCGAATCCGGACCAGATGCTCGAGGTCTACGAACGGCTGGCCGACGAGGGCGCTTCGGAGATCGTCTCGATCCACCTCTCGGCCGATCTGTCCGGGACGTTCGAATCCGCCCAGCTGGCGGCGCGTCGTGCTCCGGTTCCGGTGCAGGCGGTGGACAGCCGGCAGGTCGGGATGGGTGCCGGCTTCGCGGTCCTGGCGGCCGCGGACGCCCGCGACACCGGAGCCGACGGCACTCAGGTGGCGGCGGCTGCCCGCGAACGCGCAGCCGCGACGACGTCCTTGTTCTACGTGGACACCCTAGAGTACCTGCGCCGCGGCGGCCGGATGGGTGCCGCTGCGGCCCTGCTCGGATCTGCGCTGGCGGTCAAGCCGATCCTCAAGGTGGACGGCGGTCGGATCGGACCTTTCGAACGGGTCCGTACGTCGGGCAAGGCGCTGGGGCGGCTCGAGGAACTCGCGGTCGAAGCCGCAGGCAGCCATGACGTCGAGGTCGCCGTGGCGCACCTCGCTTCCCTGGACCGCGCTGCCACGCTGGCCGAGCGACTCGGCGCCCGCCTGGCGGGAGGCCTGGGTCCGCGATCTGTGGTGGTCGGCGAGATCGGAGCCGTTCTCGGGGCGCACGTCGGACCCGGCATGGTCGCGGTCTGCGTCGCGCGCAGGAGCACGCACAGCGATCCTTCGGGGGACTGATCTCCACAGGCCCGGACGAGTGCCGCTCGTGACGGTTCGGGCGTGCCTAGGTTCGCGGCATGCGCAGGGATTCGGCGGGTTCGACAACGCGGGCGGCGCGGGCAGCGCAGCAACGCCTCGCGCTGCTCGGCGAGGAGCTGGCTCGTGCCGGACTGGCGCCGCCTGAGCTGCCGCAACCTGCCGTGCCGCCCGATCCCGGGCGGCACTCACGGCGTCGGGCCGGATCGTGGTCGGCCCGGTGGGCCGAGGCACTGCAGGGGAGGTTGCCGGACACATTGCAGGGCCGGGTCCAGCTCGCCACGACACACCTGGCGCTGCTGGCTGTCGCCGTCGGGATCGCCCTCGCGGTGACCGCGTGGTTCACGCTGCGTTCGGCGCCTGACGCGGTTCGGGTACCTGTCGCGCACACGTCGCCGGCTGCGCACCCGCCAGCCGCTCCGAGCAGGACTCCTGCCTCGGTATCGACCGCTGGTGCGCCGACCGCCGCGTCCTCGGTCGTGGTGGTCGACGTCGCCGGCAAGGTGCCGCACCCCGGGGTGCTGACGTTGCCGGCGGGATCGCGGGTGATCGATGCCATCCGGCGAGCTGGCGGAGCCAGGCGCGGCGTCGACCTGTCCGGGGTGAACCTCGCGCGGGTGCTGGTCGACGGAGAACAGGTCCTCGTCGGTCGTGACCCGCCGGCCGGAGGGGCGCCGGCTCCTGGCGCCGGTTCCGCTGGTGCGGGAAGCGCCCCGGTCAATCTCAACTCAGCCACGCTCGACCAGCTCGAAGGACTGCCCGGCGTGGGTCCGGTCACGGCCCAGAAGATCCTGGACTGGCGCACGGCCCACGGGTCGTTCACCTCGCTCGACGAACTCCTCGAGGTCCCAGGCATTGGCGCCAAGACCCTGGCCAACCTGTCGCCGCATGCGACCTTGTGACCACGCTGACCCCCGACCTGCGCGTGCTCGCCCTCGGGCTGGTCGCTTGGCTGGCCGCGCTGCTGGGGCTCCTTGCGCCGGGTCGCACGCTCGCAGGAGTCGCGGTCGTGGCAGCAGTGGTCGTGGTCCGCCGTCCGGCCCGTACGACGACCTACGCCGGCTGGCTGCTGGTCGGGGCCGCCGTGACCATGTCGGCGGCCCTGCACTCGGCACGTGTCCGAGAGACCCCGCTCGACGATCTCGCCGCACGCGGGGCCACCGCGCAGGTCCACCTCGTCGTGGACTCCCCGCCCGTGTCGACCACCGGGAGATTCGGTCCCGGGGCCTGGTTCCCCGCAACCGCGCTGGAGGTCTCGGCCCGCGGGACCCGCTACCGGCTCCGGGTCCCGGTGTTCGTGGTGGTCGACGGGAAGGTAGATGCGCTGCGTCCGGGAAGCCACGTCGAGCTCGAAGGCCGCCTGCGCCCGGCAACGTCCACCCAGGAGGCCGCGACCCTGATCGCGCATCCGCCGCTGGTCGTCACCGCGGGACCGGGTCCGATCACATCGGCTGCCGAGCGCGTGCGCCGGGGGATCAAGGACGCGGCCGCACCGCAGGCCGCAGGCCCGCGGGTGCTGCTGCCCGCGCTGGTCGACGGCGAGCGCGGTGCCCTTCCGGATGCCGTGGTGGCCGAGTTCCGCACCACAGGCATGACCCACCTGCTTGCCGTCAGTGGCACCAACCTGACGCTGATCCTCGGGTCGTTGCTGGTCCTGGCGAGGTGGATCGGGGTTCGCGGACGCTGGCTGATCGTCGTCGGTGCCTTCGCAGTGGTCGGCTTCGTCCTGCTGGCCGGACCTCAGCCCAGCGTGCTGCGGGCCGCGGCGATGGGAACGGTGGCGCTCCTGGGGCTCGGTACGCGCGGACGAGAGCGCGGCGTGCGGGCGCTGGGGGTGGCGGTCGTCGGCTTGATGCTCGCCGATCCCTGGCTCGCGACCTCGATCGGGTTCGCCCTGTCCGCCTGCGCCACCGCAGGCATCCTGCTGCTCGCCCCGGGCTGGCGCGACGCCCTCGCCGGTTGGTTGCCCTCCTGGGTGGCCGAAGCGCTCGCGGTCCCGATGGCCGCCCAGCTCGCCTGCACGCCGCTTGTCGCGGCAATCTCAGGCCAGGTCAGCCTGGTGGCCGTCGCAGCCAACCTCGCCGCTGCTCCGTTCGTCGCACCGGCGACCGTCCTTGGTCTGAGCGGCGGCTTGATCGCCGTCGCCGCTGCCGCGCCGGGCCAGGTCGTCGCAGCCCCGGCAGGCTGGTGCGCGGCAGCGATCCTCGCCATCGCGCACTGCGCGGCGAGCCTCCCGGTGGCGGTGATCTCCTGGCCCACGAACTGGCTGTCGCTGGTGGTGCTGGTCGTCTGCTGTGTGCTGATCGCCCTTGCGTTGCGCTCGGTCCTGGCCCGCCCGATCATCTCCATGGGTCTCGCCGGGATGGTGACCGTCGCGATGCTGGTGCCGGTTCCGGTCCTGGGCTGGCCGCCGCCCGGCTGGGTGATGGTGGTGTGCTCGATCGGCCAGGGTGACGGCCTGGTCCTGAACGTCGCGCCGCACGCCGCCGTGGTCGTCGACACCGGTCCGGACCCTGCCGCGATGGATGACTGCCTGAACCGCCTGAAGATCAGGACGGTGCCGGTGCTGGTGCTCACGCACTTCCACGCCGACCACGTCGGCGGGATCGCCGGCGTCCTGCACGCGCGTTCGGTCGGGCAGATCGAGGTTTCCCCGCTGGCACGACCGGCCGGGTCGGCAGCCATGGTCCGGCGCCTCGCCGCCGCAGCCGGGATCACCGTACGGGTTCCGGTGTTGGGCGAGAGCACCACGATCGGGCCGCTGAGGTGGCAGCTCCTCGCCCCGGTCCGTGACAGCTATCCCGACTCGGACTCACCACCGAACGACGAGAGCCTGGTGATGCTCGTCCAGGTCGCCGGGATCCGGATCCTGATGATGGGCGACGAGGAGCGGCCCGCGCAGGGTGATCTGCACCAGGCCTGGCCCGGACTGCATGCCGATGTGCTCAAGGTCGCGCACCACGGGAGCAGCAAGCAGGACGAGAGCCTCATCGACTCGCTCGGCGCACGACTGGCCGTGATCTCGGTCGGGATGGGCAACGACTACGGACACCCGGCACCGGCGACGCTCGACCTGCTCGGGCGAGCCGGGATGACGGTGCTGCGGACCGACCTGGACGGAGACGTGGCGGTCGTGGTGGACACGTCCGGAGCCCTCCGGTCCGCTGTCCGTACGCCGTGAGAGGCTGCGCTCATGGCGACGCCCGATCCCTCCCAGGTCCTCGGTCGGATCACGCTGGTGACCGGTCCCGAGGAGTTCCTGGCAGAGCGCACCGTCGCCGCTGTCCGGGTCGCGGTACGAAGCGCCGACGCCGAGGCGGAGTTCAGCGAGACCGCGGCAGACCAGCTGACGATGGCCACCCTGGGTGAGCTGGCCGCGCCGTCGCTGTTCTCCTCGACCCGGTGCGTGGTGGTGCGGTCGTTCGAGGACCTGCCGGAGGAGTCCGTGGCCGGACTGCTCGACTACTGTGCGGATCCGGCCGCCGACGTCGCACTCGTCCTGGTCCACGGCGGTGGTCAGAAGGGCAGCGGCGTCCTGACCAAGCTGCGCAAGGTCGCTGCTGTCACGGAGGTCAAGACGGTGACGCTGAAGGCCCACGAGTACCCCGGGTTCGTGACCAATGAGCTGCGACTCCTCAAGGTGAAGGTCGATCCGGAGGCGGCGACGTTCCTCGTCCAGGCCGTCGGCCAGGACCTGCGCTCGCTCGCGGCCGCCTGCCACCAGCTGGCCGGCGACTTCGCGGGTCAGCCGCTCACCGTCGAGATGGTCAAGAAGTACTTCGGTGGTCGCGCCGAGGCCAAGTCGTTCGCCGTGGCCGACCATGCGATCTACGGCCGAGCGGCGAAGGCTCTCGAGGAACTGCGCTGGGCGCTCGAGGGCGGCACTGCCCCGGTCCTCATCACCAGTGCCGTGGCCGGCGGCCTCCGCAGCCTGGCCAGGTTCAAGGGAGCGCCGCGCGGCATGCGCGACAGCGACCTGATGCGCGAGGTCGGCGTGCCGGAGTGGAAGCTGCGCGCCCTGCGCGAGCAGTCGAAGGGCTGGGACGAGGCGGGTCTGGGTCGTGCCATCCGGCTCGCCGCCGCCGCCGATGCCGAGATCAAGGGCAAGGCGCACGACGCGGCGTACGCGCTGGAGAAGATGGTCCTTGAGATAGTCCGCGCCAAGCCCACGCGTGCCGGCTGAGCGCACGTGGGCACAAACAGAAGGCGCCCGTCCGTGAGGACAGGCGCCTTTCAGGCAGTCAGGGGTGGATCAGAGCGAGGCAGCCTGCTTCTGGATCGAGGACTTGCGGTTCGCGGCCTGATTCTTGTGGATGACGCCCTTCGAGGCCGCCTTGTCCAGCGCGCGGCCGGCTTCGGCAGCGAGGGTCTTGGCGTCGGTGGCGTTGCCGGTGGCAGCGGCCTCGCGGAACTTGCGCACGGCGGTCTTCAGGGCCGAGCGGACGGCCTTGTTGCGCTCGTGGGCGCGCTCGTTCTGGAGGTTGCGCTTGATCTGGGACTTGATGTTGGCCACGGAGGCTCACCTGTCTGTTGATGCGTGTACGGATGGAAAGTCGAGGGTGCGGGCGGGTAGCCCAGACACGAGGAGAAACGATACCAGCGGGTCGCCCCGGCGCCCAAATCGTCAGGACCGACCGAGTTCCCCTGCTCTCACCCCCCGGTGACCGTCGATTCCGGCCTCGCCCGGGCGGCTGGCTTCGGCGCGCTGGCCGTCCGGGGGTCGGGCGATCATGGCGTCCCGTTCAGGTCTGCCAGCCTCGTCGACGGGCGAGCCAGGACCACGCGGCCTCCGCCGTCCAGCGGTTGTGGGTCCGCAGGTGCGGGGAGGTCGGAGGGACCGGCCGCTGGCTGGCATTCAGCATGAACCCGCAGACGCCCGCAAGCCAGGCATCGACGTGGTCGGCCTGGACGTCGCGGGTCAGGTCGCGCGCCGCCAGGATCGGATCGACGTCCAGGCCGTCACCGTGGGCGGAGATCAGCAGGTCGAGGGTGTCCTGCCAGACCGCGCCGAGGGCAGGCCAGTTCCAGTCGCACGCGAGTGTCCGGCCGTCGGTCGCGAACAGGATGTTGTCGTCACGCAGGTCGGCATGGACGAAACGGTCGGCCGGTACGTCGGCCAGGCTCGCCGCGAGCTCGGCGGCCTCCGTGTGGTGCGGCCACGACGGGTCCACGTGATGCCACCCGCTGACGAGGTCCGGCAGGTCGACGACCAGCGGCTCGAGGTTCAGGGTGCCGGGAACCTTCGTGGTCGACGCTGCGATCTGTTCGGCCAGGTCCAGGGCTCTGTCGAGCTCGGCGGGTCGCCACGGACGACGGGGCTGACGTGCTGTGACCGCCTCGAAGCCGAGCAGGACCCAGGCTTCGTCCTTGCTGAACCACTGCAGAGCCGGGGAGGGGATCGCATCGCCGAGCAGGACCAGCTTGCGGATCTCCTCGGTGTACGACGCGGCGATCTCGGCCTGCGCGACCTTGCTGGCTGCCTTCACGAAGACCTGCGATCCGTCGGCCCCGGTCAGGATCGAGGCGAACCCCGGCGTGAAACCGGACATCTTCGACTCGGCCCGCACGACCGGTGATCCGAGCTCGTCCTCCACCAGGGCCCGGACCTCGCGGGGCAGGAACTTCCACTCCAGCCGTAGTGCGGTGCGCCCGTGCGGCACTCCGGGTATGCCGGACGGACCGGTGGGTGCGGAGGTGGGGGCCATGGCCGCGATTCAAGCAGAGGGCTGGCTGATGCCGACTGCTTCCTCGAGCTCGACCAGAGCGTCCTTGATGGCATCGGCGAGCTGGTCGAGGTCAGGCGCTACCTCAGGTGTGCTGACGAAGCCGAAGTCGACGTACTCGAGATAGCTGAAGACCGTGATGTTCAGGGCGACGTCGAGCACCAGCGGACCGATGGGAAGCAACGACAGCAGGGGAGCCGTCGCCATGTAGAGCGGGAACGCCGGGCCGGGGACGTTGGAGACCACCAGGTTGATCGGGGCGAGGTTGTTCGCGAGCCCGCTGGCCGTGTAGGCGCGCGACGCGATCGTGAGCAGTCCGGGCGGCGTGATGTCAGGCAGCTGCATGATCTGGCGGGCGCTGAGTGCCTTGGCCATTTCCTTGGCGCCCTGCGAACTCTCGTAGATAGCCCGGATGCGTTCCCCGGCATCGGCGACGTCCGTGGCCATGTTCACCGTCATCGAGCTGACCTGGTTGCCGACCTCGCCGGCGGTGTCCTCGGTACGGGTGGACACCGGGATCTGCGCGATCAGCGGCTTCGTCGGGATGCCCTCGCGCTCGGCGAAGTAGATTCGCAGGGCGCCCGAGACCAGCGCGAGGACGACGTCGTTGAGCTTCACGTCGTACGCCGTCTTGAGCGCCTTGACGCGGTCGAGCTCGATCCGCGCACCCGTGATGCGACGGTGGGGGCTCAGGGTCGCGTTGAACCGGGTCGTCGGTGCGCTGAAGAACGCCGGCGGCTTGTTCACGAAGTTGCGCACGGCCAGCTGCTGACGGACGGTCTGGTTCAGGATGCCGACCATGCGCGCCGGCGTACGGACCGCGACGTTGACCCAGGCCCCGGCAAGCGCCTTGACCGGGTGCGGCGTGCTCGACCCGATCCCGTGCACGACCTCGGTGGACGGCGGCCGCGGTTCAGGCGTGATGTCGAGCAGGATCTCGCCGAGCCCGGCACCGGAGACGCCGTCGACGATGGAGTGGTGCATCTTGGTCAGTGTCGCGACGCGGCCCTTCTGCAGGCCCTCGATGACCCACAGCTCCCACAGCGGCCGGTTGCGGTCCAGCTTGTACGACATCAGCCGGCTGACCAGCTCGTCGAGCTCCTTGCGCGTCCCCGGCTGCGGGACGCCGATCCGGCGGATGTGGAAGTCGGGATCGAGG
>NZ_JAOPXI010000149.1 GCF_025965215.1 Marmoricola sp. | reverse complement strand
CTTGAGGACCGCGGTGTTGCGTCCGAGGTGCTGGTCGGGGAAGAAGAGGACCTTGGTGTCGGCGCCCTTCTGCGCGAAGGCCCACTCGAGCGCGACGTCGGCGTTGGACGACGTGCAGACGGCGCCGCCGTTCCGGCCGCAGAACGCCTTGATGTCAGCCGAGGAGTTCATGTAGGTGATCGGCACGACCTGGTCGACCACGCCGGCGTCGGCCAGGGCGTCCCAGGCGTCCTCGACCTGGGCCAGGCGGGCCATGTCGGCCATCGAGCAGCCAGCGGCCAGGTCGGGCAGGATCACCGACTGGTTGTCGCTGGTCAGGATGTCCGCCGACTCGGCCATGAAGTGCACACCGCAGAAGACGATGAACTCGGCCTCGGGCCGCGCTGCGGCGTCCTTCGCCAGCTTGAAGGAGTCGCCCATGACATCGGCGAACTGAACCACCTCGTCCCGCTGATAGTGGTGGCCCAGCACGAAGACGCGATCACCCAGGATCGCCTTCGCAGCTTCGGCTCGCGCTACCAGGTCGGGGTCCGAGGCCGCCGGCAGATCCCCGGGGCACTCGACTCCGCGCTCCGCGGCGAGGTCCTTGCCGCGGCCCAGCGGCAGCAGCGGCAGGTCGATCGTGGTCACGCGCCGAGCCTACCGAGTGCCTGAGCTTGCTCGAGGCCGAGTGGGCGACAGCGCTTGACGAGCAAAGCGAGGATCATGGGTCCATCCTTCCACGGGCTCCGAACGCTCCTGCAGGGAGAACCAGCCCGGCTGCGTGGACATTCCGGGTCAGGACCAGCCGGTGATCACGAGGGTGAGGGTGACGGCCACGATGGCGGCCCCGAGGAACTGCCGAGGCCACGTCCACGTCGGGTCTGGGCCATCACGACCGACGAGCGAGATCAGCGACAGCGCGAGCCCGGGAAGCGACATCAGGATGAAGCCGTCGCGCAGCATGCTCGCCGGGTTGTCGAGGACGGAGAACACCAGCCGCCCGAAGAACACGCCGATCACCAGCATCACCAGGGTCTTGAGCACGCCGGTCGGGAGCAGCCGGTTGAGCCGCTCGGAGTTCGGGAGCCTGTCGTCGTAGATCGAGAGCACCTGAGGTACGGCGAACAGCACCGCTCCCACCCAGAGCTGCCAGCAGTTGGTGATGAACGCGGTCGCGATGAACACGAAGAGCGCTGTGCGGACGGCGGTCGCGAACAGTTTCTGGCGGTGCCCAGCGCTTGGAAGCTTGCCGGTGGCGACGGCGGACAGGCGCAGCGGGTAGCGCCAGGCGGTGAGCTCCTCGATCAGCACCCGTGCGACGACGGCGGTCATCGTGACCAGGGCGAGGGTGTCGGCGCGGCTCGTGATCGGCAGCACCAGGCCCGAGAGACCCGGCAGCCCGCCGACCGTGCTGCGCACCGCCCAGCCCGCGAACAGCGTCGAGATCACCACGTCGCCGAGCCGGTTCCAGCGGTAGGGGTTGTTCGGTTCGAGGACGGACCGGCGGAACGGTCGGGAGGCGGCCGCGATCAACGGGATCGCGAACCAGAGCGCTGCCAGGCCGAGGAACGAGCGGGCCTGGTTGATCGCCGCGATCTGGTGTGAGTGCCACAGCACCATGCCGACCGCGAAGCCGAGCACACCGGCGCCGCCCCAGCTCGCGTCGAACACGGCCAGGACGAGAAGCGCCATCGTCAACCCGAGCGACGGTGGAACCGGGAGACCGCCGGTCTGGTGCGCGGCGTCGACACCGAGGACGACTCCGGCGACCAGGCCGAGGCCCCAGACAGAGCCGAAGACCGCGCGCACGTAACCGCCATCGGCCAGCACCCGGGCCGTCAGGGGCGACCGGAGGGCGAGCCAGACCGGGACGTTCTTGCTCCAGGCGTCCAGCTGTCGCCACCCGGGCATGCGCCAGGTCCAGGACCGGTCGCCGGCGCCGGATCCGTCGCCGGAGAAGGCGTGGCTCTTCGTGCTCGCGCCCTTGACCGAACCCTTGCGAGAGCCGCCGCTGCCGCGGGCACCGGCTGCGCCAGCTGCCCCGGCCGCGCCGGCAGCCGCTGCGACGACCGCGGTCCCGAGCCCGGTGGCACTGCTGGCAGCCAAGCCGGTCGGGCCGACCATGGCCAGCATCGTGAACGTCGCGGCGCCGATCGCGAGCACCGTCTTCGGGTGGTCGGTCGGCCGCCACGCGGCAGCACCGGGCGGGGGCGCCGGTGGTGCCGGCGCCACGACAGGCGCCGGAGTCGGGCTCGGCGTCGGCGACGGCGACGGTGTCGGGGTGGGCGTCGGCGACGGCGACGGTGTCGGGGTCGGGGTGGGTGTCGGGGTGGGTGTCGGCGTGGGTATCGGGGCGGCGGGTGTCGGCTTCGGCTTCGCGGTGTGGTGAACGGGCGTAGGCGTCGGTGTCGGCGGGGGAGGCGGCGGAGGTGGAGGAGGTGGGAGGGTCGTGACGATGTGCACCGTGATCGTCGTGATCAGCGGCGGGTCGGTGAAGCTCGGGTCCTGAGCGAACCAGTGCACCTCGATCGTGTAGTTGCCGACCGGGAGCGCGTTCGCGGCCGTGCACGCCCACGACGTACCGGTCGACGCCATCAACGTGGCGCTGCACAACATCGGGGGGTCGGCGGAGCCGTCGTTGTTGACGACCTGGACCTGGTCGAAGTCGGTGACCGGGCCGGCCACGGTGCCGGCGAACTGCAGCGGCTGGTCGGCGGCCAGCACCGTGACATCGGACCCCGACGGCGTCGTCACCACCGGCGCGGGCGGTGCGAGCGCAAAGGCGGCCGGGGCGCACAGCAGCCCTGCGATCGCCAGTACCGCGGTTGCCAGCAGAACGCGCACGACGGTGCGGATCACGCCACCCCCCTCCGGATGTCGGATTCAGACTAGGACTCGACCAGCGTTGGGGCCGGGCTTTCGTGCGAGTCACAGCGACCCGGCAGGATGGCCGCATGCGCGTCGTCATTGCCCCGGACAAGTTCGCCGGCACGTTGACCGCCGGCGAGGCTGCGGCCGCCATCGCGGATGGCTGGCGACGCCGGGTCCCGGACGCAGACGTGGTGGAAGTACCGATGTCCGATGGCGGACCCGGCTTCCTCGACGTCGTCGCGTCAGCTCTCGGCGGCGAGCTGATGGCCGTCACGGTCCCGGACCCGTACGGCGTACCGGTTCCGGCGACGGTGCTGGTGCACGGCTCGACCGCCTATGTCGAGAGCGCCCAGGCCGTCGGCCTGCACCTGACGCCGGCCGCACAGCGTCGCCCGATGCACGGATCCAGTCGCGGTGCGGGCGAGCTGATCAGGTTGGCCGTCGAGGCGGGGGCGACCCGGGTCGTGATCGGCGCCGGTGGAACCGCGACCAACGACGGCGGGGCCGGGCTGCTCGCCGGTCTGGGCGCGACGGCGACCGGGGGAGTGCTCGACGCAGGCCCCGCTGGGCTGACCGGCCTGGTGTCGGTCGACCTGGATGCCGCCGTGGCGGCGACTGCCGGGGTCGAGATCGTGCTCGCCTCCGACGTGGACACCCAGCTGCTCGGCCTGGTCGGTGCGACCAAGACCTTCGGGCCCCAAAAGGGCCTCAGCGAGGAGGAGCTGCTGATCGCTGATGCACGGCTCCAGCGGTTCGCCGAGCTCACCGACCGCAAGGTCGCCACGCACCAAGGTGCCGGCGCGGCGGGCGGGATCGGGTTCGCCCTGCTGCTACTCGGTGCCGACCGGATGCCAGGCGTCGACGTCGTGGCCGATGCGGTCGGACTGGCCGACCACCTGCGCGGCGCCGACCTGGTGATCACCGGAGAGGGCGCCTTCGACTTCTCCTCGCGGGCCGGCAAGGTCGCCTACGGGGTCGCCCAGGTCGCCACCGCTGCCCTGGTGCCGTGCATCGCGCTGGCCGGCCAGGTACTGATCGGATCCCGGGAGATGCGCGCGCTGGGCATCGAGGCGGCGTACTCGGTGGTTGACCGGGTGGGGGAGGAACGAGCGTTCGCGGCCCCGGGCGAGGCGCTGGCCGAGCTCGCCGAGCGGGTCGCGCGCACCTGGGGCCGTTGAGGGGCACCTCGCGCGTGGGACCGGTCCGGGAATATCTGGCCGTGTGCGAAGATTGATCCTGTTGACAGGTCCTGAGAGGGACCACCACGAAGACACCCGGGAGAGACCATGACCGAACAGGTCGAGACCGCCCCAAAGACTTCCGGCGAGCCCGTTGCCGGGCACCGCACGGACAGCATCAACGTCAGCCCGACCGCTGCTGCGAAGGTCAAGAGCCTGCTCGAGCAGGAGGGTCGCGACGACCTGGCCCTGCGGATCGCCGTGCAGCCCGGAGGTTGCTCGGGCCTGCGCTACCAGCTGTTCTTCGACGAGCGCACCCTGGATGGCGACGTCGTCACCGACTTCGACGGCGTCAACGTGGTGTGCGACCGGATGAGTGTTCCGTACCTGAACGGCGCGACGATCGACTTCGTCGACACGATCGAGAAGCAGGGCTTCACGATCGACAACCCGAACGCCACCGGGTCCTGCGCCTGCGGCGACAGCTTCCACTGAGCCAGTCTTGAACTAGGCGCTGGGAGCCAGGCGCTGCGCGCCTTCGTCATGCCCGATCAGTCCAGGTGCAGATGGATCCGCGACGCCAGGTGGGCAGCGGCCTCACTCACGGTGATCTCCGGCTTGCGGATCTCCCGCGGGAAGTCGGCGTACTCGATCGACGGAGCCGTGCCGAGCGCCACCTCGTCGATCCGCTGGTCCGGGATGCCCATCTCGGACGCACAGGCGTTGCAGTCCGTGTGCATCTTCACGGTCGTGTCCTGGTCGTCGTAGGCAAGTCGCTCGTAGCTCATGTGCTCGACGTTATTGGCTACTTCCGGGTACTCCTAGCTGTACCGGCCGGTAGGCTCCAGAGTTCACGAAGCGCTTGCACGCGCGCACCATCGCCCCCGCCTGTCGGCTCCCAAAGTTGAGGACACATGCCGCTCCTGATCGCCGGTTCCATCGCCACCGACCACCTGATGACCTTCGAGGGCAAGTTCGCCGACTCGCTCGTCGTGGAGCAGCTGGACAAGCTCTCGGTGAGCTTCCTGGTCAACGACCTCGAGATCCGGCGCGGCGGGGTTGCGGCCAACATCTGCTTCGGCCTGGGTCAGCTCGGCCTCGACCCGGTCCTGGTCGGCGCTGTCGGCGAGGACTTCGCCGACTACCGGTCGTGGCTCGAGCGTCACGGTGTCGACTGCGAGTCGGTGCACGTCTCGGACTCCAAGCACACCGCGCGGTTCGTCTGCACCACCGACACCACGATGGCCCAGTTCGCGTCGTTCTACCCGGGCGCGATGAGCGAGGCCCGGCTGATCGAGCTCGGTCCGATCGTCGAGCGCGTCGGCGCTCCCGACTTCGTGCTGATCGGTGCCGACGACCCGGACGGGATGCTGCGCCACACCGAGGAGTGCCGCCAGCGCGGGTACTCCTTCATCGCCGATCCGAGCCAGCAGCTCGCCTTCGGTGAAGGCGACCTGATCCGCCGGCTGATCGAAGGCGCCACCCTGCTGTTCAGCAACGAGTACGAGTCACACCTGATCGAGTCGAAGACCGGCTGGAGTGCCGACGACATCCTCGATCGGGTCGGGACGCAGGTGATCACGCTGGGCAAGGACGGCGTGAAGATCGTCGCGAAGGGCCAGGAGTCGATCCTCGTCCCCGCGCTGAACAACGTGAACGCCGTCGAGCCCACCGGCGTCGGCGACGCCTTCCGGGCCGGCTTCCTGGCCGCGATGGACTGGGGCCTGTCGCACGAGCGCTCCGCCCAGGTGGGCTGCACCCTTGCGGCGTACGTCGTCGAGACAGTCGGTACCCAGGAGTACGCCTTCTCCCGTGAGGAGTTCGTGGCGCGGCTCGGAGCGTCGTACGGCGACGACGCGGCCGCCGAGGTCGGCAAGCACCTCCAGTAGGGCTCGGCCGTCGATCTCGACAAGCCCGATCCGAGGAGCAGAGCCGAGACGCGGCGAGCCGGACGCGCACTCAGCTGAGGCGGCGTACCAGGTAGACGTGGACGCCGTCCTCTGCGTTCTCGACCCCGAGGTACTCCTGCTGGCGCATTCTGCACCAGGCCACGACGTCGGACGCCGCCGCAGCGTCGTCGGCCGCGACCGAGATGACCTCGCCCACCTCGACCCGGTGCAGGTTCTTCGCCAGCTCGATGATCGGACGGGGACAGAGCATGCCGCGGCAGTCGAGCTCGACAACGGCGTCCATCACAGGCCTGCCTCGGCCCGCAGCTCGGCCACGATGCCCGGCAGGACCGCCAGCAGGGCGTCGACCTCGGCTTCGGTGGTCTCGCGGGTCAGCGAGATCCGCAGGTTGCCGTGGGTCAGCGCTCCCATGGCCGCCAGCACGTGACTTGGTTGCAGGGTGCTCGCCGTACAGGCTGAACCGCTGGCGACCCCGAAGCCCCGGCGGTCCAACTCGGTCACGATCGCCTCGCCGTCGACGTAGAGGAACGAGAAGGTCACCAGGTGGGGGAGGCGGTCGACCGGATCACCGACGACCTCGGTGTCGGCGATCGCGGAGACCGCCGAGCGGACCCTGTCGATCAGAGCACGCTGGCGGGCGCCGACCTCGTCACGCTCGGCCACCACGGCCTGCAATGCGGCTGCCGCAGCGAGTGCGCCCGGCACGTTCTCCATGCCGGTCGCGCGTTCGTCGACCCGGTCGTCGCCCGGGAAGGGGTTGCGCCAGCGCACGCCCTTGCGCACCAGCAGGAGCCCGATCCCCGCCGGACCACCCCACTTGTGCGCTGAGGCCGCGGCGGCGGCCCAGCCCTCGGGCAGCGCCAGGCGACCGGCGGACGCGCAGGCGTCGAGGAACAGGGGAGCGCGCTCGGCGAACGCCGCGACCGGCTGGACCGTGCCGACCTCGTGGTTGGCCGCCTGCAGCGCCACCACCGTCGCCTTGAGCGCAGGCTGATCGACGACCCGCCCGAGCGGGTCGACCGGCATCGTGGTGAACGATCCGCCGCGTGCGGCATGCCACTCGCCGGCGTGCATGACGCTGGCGTGCTCGACGGCACTGGCGACAAGGTGGCTCCCGGCCCGCGCGCTGCCCGCCAGCAGGCCCAGGACTCCGAGATGGACAGCGTGGGTCCCGCTGGGCGTGAAGGTCACCTCGTCGGCCCGTACGCCGAGCGCCTCGGCGGTGGCCTCGCGTGCGTTGTCGAGGAGGATCCGGGCATTGCGGGCAGGTCCGTGCAGGCGCCGCGGATCGGCGTACCCGTGCTCCAGGGCCTGCTCGATCACGGCCCGTGCCGCAGGGTGCAACGGCTCGCTCGACGCGGTGTCGAGGTAGGTGTACCCAGGGGTCGGGTCAGGCGTCCTACCGCGTGTGGTCACAGGTGAAAACTAGCCCCATCCGGACGTGGGAATGAGCACACGTGTCAACTCCCCGACCTGTGCCACGAGTGCCCCGTGCGCAGTAGTAGGGTTCGCATGTCCGTCTCAAGATGTTCGGTTAGAGAGAGGGCTCGTTCGTGGGTCTGGAGCTCCCCAAGCGTGCACGCACGGTGGCACTCGGCGTAGTGACCGGTTCGGCATTGCTGGTCCTCAGCGGCTGTTCGGCCGACGACAGGGCGCAGATCAAGCGCCTTGCCATGCCGATCCCGTCGAGCAAGGAAGCGCACTCGATGTACACCCTGTGGCACTGGTCGTGGCTCGCCGCGATGGTCACCGGCGTCATCGTCTGGGGCCTGATTGCCTACGTGGTGATCAAGTTCCGCCGCAAGAGCGAGTCCGAGATCCCGGTGCAGACGCGCTACAACCTGCCGATCGAGATCTTCTACACCGTCGCGCCGGTCATGATGGTCATCGTCTTCTTCTTCTTCACGGTGCAGTCGCAGAACGACGTCCTGCACGCGCCGAAGGACCTCACGGCCGCCAACGCGCAGGCCGACCTCAACGTGACCGTCGTCGGCCAGCAGTGGTCGTGGACGTTCAACTATGCCAAGGGCAGCGACGCCCTCGGTGGCAACGTCCTGTGGGAGTCCGGTACGACGGCGCACGCCCCGACGTTGTGGCTGGTCAAGGACCGCAGCGTCTCGTTCGACCTGTTCTCGCCCGACGTCATCCACTCGTTCTGGGTACCGGCCTTCCTGTTCAAGATGGACGTCGTGCCCGGTCGCCAGCTGCAGAACCACTTCACGCTCACCCCTGATCGGTACGGCACCTTCGAGGGACGCTGCGCCGAGCTCTGCGGCGTCTACCACTCGCGGATGCTGTTCAACGTCAAGGTCACCACCCAGGCCGCGTTCGATGCTCATATGGCCAAGCTCAAGAACGAGGGCAACGTCGGGATGAACCTCGGCGGCAGCCAGGTCACCACGGTCGACGGGCTCGACACCAGCAACGGAGGACAACAGTGACCGCGGTAGTCGACGCGCCTCCCGGAGCGCCCACGCGCACCCTGGGGCAGCAGCTGGTCCGGATCATCACCACGACCGATCACAAGCTGATCGGCAAGCTGTACCTGATCACCTCGTTCGCCTGGTTCATGGTCGGCGGCGTGATGGCGCTCCTGATCCGGTCCGAACTCGCGTTCCCCGGCCAGCAACTGGTCAACGACGAGGTCTACAACCAGCTCTTCACGATGCACGGCACGATCATGCTGCTGCTGTTCGCGACCCCGCTGTTCTTCGGGTTCGGCAACGTGATCATGCCGCTGCAGATCGGTTCGCCCGACGTCGCGTTCCCACGGCTCAACATGATGTCGTACTGGATGTTCCTCTTCGGCGGCCTGATCGCCGCCGCGGGGTTCCTGACCCCGTCCGGTGCTGCCGACTTCGGCTGGTTCGCCTACGCGCCGCTCTCCAACGCCGTGCGTTCGCCGGGCGTCGGTGGTGACCTCTGGATCATGGGCCTGTGGCTCGCGGGTCTGGGCACGATCCTCGGTGCTGTCAACTTCATCACCACGATCATCTGCATGCGTGCTCCCGGCATGACGATGTTCCGGATGCCGATCTTCGTCTGGAACACGCTGGTCACCAGCCTGCTGGTCCTGATCGCGTTCCCGATCTTCGCCGGCGCGCTGCTCTCGCTC
>NZ_JAOPXI010000123.1 GCF_025965215.1 Marmoricola sp. | reverse complement strand
CATGCCGCCGTCGTACAGCGGGACGAAGGAGAGCTAAAGCTGGAGGCCACGGCAGCGCTCCAGCGTCTTGGCGGCGCCGGCGAGAACCTCACGCTCGAAGCCCTGCGCGTCGACCTTCAGGAAGATCCGGTTCTCCGGGCTCGCGATCTCCTCGATGACGTCGTCGAGCCGCTCGACCCTGACGGGCTGCTGTCCGACGATGCCGACGCTCGGCTCCGCATCGGTGTGCGTCGAGTTCATCGGTAGCAGCGAGCTGCTGTCGCTGTTGGAGGCGACGTTGATCAGCGCTTCGCCCGCCTCGGCTCCCAGCGCGGACTGCCTCGCGCTCCAGGCCGGGTCGCCGGCGATGACCCGGGCCAGCTCGGCGTACGGCTCGGCCATCGGTTCGAACGAGACGATGCGGCCGGTGTAGCCGAACAGACGGAGCTGGGTGCCGTAACCCCCGACCGCTGCACCGACGTCGATCACCAGGTCGATGCCGTGCGCGGTGAGCATGTTGTGCCGACGGACTGCCGGGTGCTTGCGGATCTCGAAGCCGCGCCGGTACGCGGCCATCAGCGCGGCATTCGTCAGGCGGGACATCAGGAGGTGAGCCCGCCGTCGACCACGATCACCTGTCCGGTCAGGTAGGAGTTCTTCGGGTCGGTGAGGAACTGGCAGACCCGCGCGATGTCCTCCGGGTCGCCGAGGCGACCGGCCGGCGTACGGCGAACGATCTGGTTGAGCTGGTCGGCGTCCAGGCCGTGGCTCATCTCGGTCCTGAGGTAGCCGGGCGCGATGCCGTTGACCACGATGCCGCGCGACCCCAGCTCGCGGGCGAGCGCGCGGGTCAGTCCGTCGAGCGCCGCCTTGGTGGCGCTGTAGGTGGCGAGACCTCGGTAGCCGGACAGACCGACGATCGAGGAGATGTTCACGATCGAGCCGCTGCGCCGGGCCAGCATCCGGCGGCTGACCGCGCGGGAGACGTAGAGGGTGCCCTTGATGTTCAGGTCTACGACGGTGTCGATGTCCTCGTCGGAGAACATGCTGTGGATCCCGTCGCGAGCGACGCCGGCGTTGTTGATCAGGATGTCGACGCGACCCCACTTCTCGATGACCGACTTCACGAACCCGTCGGCGTCCTCGACCTTGGCCAGGTCAGCCGCGCCCCAGAGGAAACGGTCAGCCGTGTCCGGGTCGGCCTGCCACGCCTCGACCTCCGGCGTGATCGAACGCGCGCAGGTGGCGACCAGGTCGCCGGAGGCGAGGTAGGAGCGCACGATGCCGGCGCCGAGCCCGCGGCTGCCGCCGGTCACGATGACGACGCGCTGGGCGGGATCCGGTGCCGGGCTCGTCTGCTCGACGGCGGCGGGGGCGGTGCTCATGGCGCAATCCCGATTCTGTGTTGACGGCGCTGGACGACGTGACCCTAGCCGAATCCGGGACACGGACCTGACCCTTCACCAGATTCAAGATCCAGCTCGGACCAACGTCCTCACACGGTGCCGAGCGCCGCCAGAACCTGCTGCCTGGTGGGCGCTCCGGTGGCCCGGGTCACCTCGATGCCGTCGGCGTCGAGCACGAGCGTCGTCGGTGTGCGCAGGATCCCGAGGCGCCGGACGACGTCGAGGTGCTGCTCAGCGTCGACCTCGAGATGCGCGACGCCCGGGACGATGCCGGCGACGTCCGCCAGAGTTCGTCGGGTCGCGCGGCAGGGGGCACAGAACGCCGAGGAGAACTGCAGCAACGTGAACCGTTCGCCGAGCTGAGCCGCCCAGGGGGTGCCCTCCAGCACCGAGCTCGGGGCATCGACGACGCTCCCGTCCGCGATCCCGCGCACCCGGTGCGTGCCCCGGAAGTGGCCGTCGGTCAGCGCGCGGAAGATCCCGAACGCGGCGGCCACCGCCACCGCGACGACAAGGATCCAGCCTCCGCTGCTCACGGGAGACTCAACAACGACCCGGCGAAAAGATTCCGCTCACCCGCCCGCGAACGGAGGCAGGAACTCCACCGATTGACCGGGTTGGACGTGCACCGCGGTCGGATCAGAGCTGGCGACCGGGCGGTCGCCGACGAGCACCGAGCAGGTCCCGAGCACCTCGGCGAGGCGCGGCGCGGCAGCGTGCCGGGCGAGGATTCCCGCCACCAGATCCGCCAGGCTCACCGGCCCGGTCACCTCGACCCGCTCCTCGGAAAGACCGGCGGCTGCTCGCGCCGCAGCCCAGTAGCGCAGTGTGATCTGTCCGACCACTGGTTCATCCTGCGACAGCCGGGGCTCCATGTTGGTTATCCTTCCCCATCAGCCAACCGGGCTCTGCCCCGGACAGAGGGGAGGTGCTCGGTGAGCACATTGCTCCTGCTGACCAGCGCCCTCCAGCCCTCAGCCGACGTCCTCCCGGGCCTGGCGCTGCTGCCGCACCAGGTCAAGATCCTGCCCGCCGAGGGCAGTGCCCTGCTCGAGGCGCCGGCCTCCGACCTCGTCCTCATCGACGGACGGCGCGACCTCGCCCAGGCCCGCGACCTCTGCCGGCTCATCCGCACGACCGGGTCGGACCAGCCCGTGCTGCTGATCATCACCGAGGGCGGGCTCGCGGTCGTGGCCGCCGACTGGGGCATCGACGACGTCATCCTGGAGACGGCAGGTCCGGCCGAGATCGACGCCCGGCTCCGGATCGCACTGGGCCGGATGGAGGCCGCGGGCAACCCGAACGACCCAGAGGCGCACATCATCCGCGGTGGGGAGGTCGTCGTCGACGAGGCGACGTACACCGCGAAGCTGGGGCGCCGGACGCTCGACCTGACCTTCAAGGAGTTCGAGCTCCTCAAGTACCTCGTGCAGCATCCGGGACGCGTCTTCACCCGCGAGCAGCTGCTCCAGGAGGTGTGGGGGTACGACTACTTCGGCGGCACGCGTACGGTCGACGTCCACGTACGGCGACTCCGGGCCAAGCTCGGTCCTGAGAACGAGTCGCTCATCGGCACCGTCCGCAACGTCGGCTACCGGTTCGTACTGCCGCCCAAGGAAAAATCCCGCGACCGCGAGGACGTGTCAGCGAATTGAGCCCCATCGAACTGATCGACCCGAGCACGTTTCACAGCGAGCAGAGCGACTCGATGAGCGGCACCGGGCCGGCAGCGGAAGTGCGCCGTATCGCCGAGGCCTGCGACCTGGCCGACGACGTGATCACCTTGAACGAACAGGCGTGCCTGCAACTGAAGTACCGCGGCCTGCGCGACGCCTCGTTGTGGCTCGGCGACGGCGGCTTCGCCCTGCTGCACGGTCAGATCCTCGATCTCGCGGTGCATCCTGACTCGCGCGGGCACGGCGTCGGCACGGCCTTGGCGACCACCGCGCTGGCCGGCACCAGCCGGGTCGAGGCGTGGTCGCACGCGGACCACCCGGCAGCAGCCCGGATCGCCGCGCGCCTCGGCATCCCGCGCGAGCGCGAGCTGCGGATCATGAGTCGGCCCACCTCACTGCCGCTGGCCGAGGTGACGATCCCCGACGGAGTCCGGATCCGGACGTTCGAGCCCGGCGACGAAGCAGCCCTCCTCGAGGTCAACGCCCATGCGTTCGCGCACCACCCGGAGCAGGGGCACATGACCTCCGAGGACTTCCGCGAGCGCGTGGCCGAAGCCTGGTTCGACCCGGCCGGCCTCTTCCTCGCCGTACCCGAGGACGAAGCAGCGTCCGCTTCTGGCGTGGCACCCGAGGTCCTCGGCTTCCACTGGACCAAGGTGCACCGCGACGAGGTCCCGCCGTACGGCGAGGTCTACGTGGTCGCGACCAACCCGAAGGCAGCCGGGCGCGGCCTCGGCACGGTGCTGACCAACGTCGGCCTGCGGTACCTAGCGACCCAGGGGGTCGACGAGGTCATCTTGTACGTCGACGGCGACAACGACCCGGCGATCGCGGTCTACGACCGCCAGGGCTTCGTCACCGTGCGGACCGAGGTCCAGTACCGCGGCGCGGCGGCAGGAACCTGAGCGGCTAAGCGAGGGCCGCC
>NZ_JAOPXI010000074.1 GCF_025965215.1 Marmoricola sp. | reverse complement strand
CCCCCGCCGTGTGGCGGAAGTCTCACCTGTGCTAGCCGTGAGCGCCCGCAACCCGGTCTCGGTTTGTTCCCACGTTCACAAACTCTTATGGTGATTGCGCTGGACACTTTGACATGTGGCTCCCTTACCGAGCCCGGAGCGTCCTGCTGGAGAGTTGACCGTGAGCACTACACGTTTCCCTGAGGCGACGGTGGCGCGCCTTCCGGTGTACCTGCGGGCTCTCAATTCGCTCCTCGAGGCGGAGGTCCGCTCCTGTTCCAGCGAGGAGCTCGCGACCGCCGCCGGCGTGAACAGCGCCAAGCTCCGCAAGGACCTGTCCCACCTCGGCTCGTACGGCACCCGCGGTGTCGGGTACGACGTCGAGTACCTGCGCTACCAGATCTCCCGCGAGATCGGCCTGACCCAGGACTGGCCCGTCGTGATCGTCGGGATCGGCAACCTCGGGCACGCCCTCGCGAACTACTCGGGGTTCTCCTCGCGCGGGTTCCGGACCGTCGCCCTCCTCGATGCCGACGACAGCCGGACCGGGGAGCTCGTTGCCGGGCTCAAGATCCGGGCCTTCCGTGAGCTCACCGCGATCGTGCACGAGCACGGCGTGGCCATCGGCGTCATCGCGACCCCGGCTGCCGCTGCCCAGTCCGTGTGCGACCAGATGGTGTCGGCCGGCATCCGCAGCGTCCTCAACTTCGCCCCGACCGTCCTCACCGTGCCGGAGGGTGTCGACGTACGGATGGTCGACCTGTCCAGCGAGCTGCAGATCCTGGCGTACCACGAGCAGCGCAAGGCACCGCTCACCTCGGGTGCGGCTCCCGCGGCCGACGACGAGGGGGTGGCCTGACGTGACCGAGCGCAACCAGCGAGAAATCCGGGACAGCCGTGCCCTCGTGTGTAGGCGTGCCGAGGGACGAGGCCGTCCATGAGCGTGTTGGTCGTCGGCATCTCCCACAACTCGGCCCCGGTCGCCGTCCTGGAGCAGGTCGCCCGTGACTCCGAGGGCACTCTCAAGCTGATCCGCGATGTCGCGGACAACGAGCACGTCATCGAGGCAACGGTGCTCTCGACCTGCAACCGCATCGAGGTGTACGCCGAGGTCGACCGCTTCCACGGCAGCGTCGAGGCGATCTCCCGGATGATCCTCGGCCCGACCGGCGGGATCCACGACGACTTCGTCCCGCACCTGTACGTGCACTACGACGACGGCGCGGTCTCGCATCTCTTCCACGTCGCCTCGGGGCTCGACTCGATGGTCGTCGGCGAGAGCCAGATCCTCGGGCAGGCGCGCGAAGCGCTGCGCGTCGGTCAGGAGTCCGGAACCGTCGGTCCGGCACTGAACTCGCTGTTCCAGCAGGCACTCCGGGTCGGGAAGCGCTCGCACGCCGAGACCGACATCGATCGTGCCGGCCCGTCGCTGGTCAAGTCCGCGCTCGAGCAGGCCGCTGTGCACGTGGCCCGGCCGGACGGTGCCGAGGGCCTCCGTGCGCTGGTGGTCGGTGCAGGTGCGATGGCCGGTCTCTCGGTCGCGACCCTGGTCCGGGCCGGTGCCGAGTCGATCGTCATCGCCAACCGCACTCCTGCACGCGCCACCCGCCTCGCCGAGGCCTACGGCGCTCGAGCGGTCCGACTCGCCGATGTCGAGGGCGAGCTCGCCTCGGTGGACCTGCTGATCTCGTGCACGGACTCGGTCGGGATCCTGCTGGACGCCACCTCCCTGCGGGCAGCCCGCACCAGTGGTGCGCCGCTGGCGATCATCGACCTGGCCATGCCCCGCGACGTCGATCCGGCGGTCGCAGACGAACCCGGTGTTCATCTGATCGACCTGACCACGCTGGCCGAGGAGCTCGAGAGCGCCGGTGAGCGCAGCGAGGTCGCCGACGTCCGCCGGATCGTCGGGCAGGAGCTGCAGGCCTTCCTGGCAGCCCGCCACGCCGCTGCCGTCACGCCGACCGTGGTCGCCCTGCGCACGATGGCCACCGGTGTCGTCGAGACCGAGCTCCAGCGTCTCTCCGGTCGGCTCCCGGACCTGGACGACGAAGCCCGCGCCGAGATCGAGCTGGCGGTGCGCCGGGTCGCCGACAAGCTCCTCCACCAGCCGACCGTGCGGGTCAGAGAGCTGGCGAACGAGACCGGTGCGGTGTCCTACGCCGCTGCCCTGGCCGAGCTGTTCTCGCTCGACCCTGATGCCGTCGAGGCCGTGACCCGGGTGGAGGGCGTATGACCACCGCACTGCGCGTCGGTACCCGCGCCTCGGCCCTGGCCCGGACCCAGTCGGGCCTGGTCGCCGAGGCCATCACCGCCGGGACCGGTCGCGAGACCACCCTGGTCACCGTCTCGACCGAGGGCGACGTGACCACGGCGCCCCTGGCCTCGCTCGGCGGCACGGGCGTGTTCGTCAGCGCCCTGCGTGACGCGCTGCTGGCCGGTGAGGTCGACGTCGCGGTGCACTCCCTCAAGGACCTGCCGACAGCGCCGGCCGAGGGCATCACGCTGGCTGCCGTCCCGACGCGGGAGGACCCCCGCGATGTGGTCGTCGCGCGCGACGGCCTGACCCTGGGTGAGCTTCCGGTCGGCAGTCTGGTCGGCACCGGGTCGCCGCGACGTGTTGCGCAGCTCGAGGCGCTGGGCCTGGGCATCGAGCTCGTCGGCGTCCGCGGCAACGTCGACACCCGCATCGCGAAGGTGCGCTCGGGCGACCTCGACGCCGTGATCCTGGCCCGTGCCGGCCTGGCTCGCCTGGGCCGTCTCGACGAGATCACTGAGGTGCTCGACCCGATCCAGGTGCTCCCGGCTCCGGGTCAGGGCGCGCTGGCGATCGAGTGCCGCGCGAGCGACACCGAGCTCGCGGACCTGCTCGCCGAGGTCCTCGACGACCCGCACACCCGGGCGGCGGTCACCTGCGAGCGAACCGTCCTGGCCGAGCTCGAGGCCGGGTGCTCGGCGCCGGTCGGCGCCCTGGCTGACGTCGTCGAGGGCGAGGCCGGTGAGGAGCTCTGGATCCGCGCTGTCGCCAGCTCGCTCGACGGCGCGGTGGCCGTACGCCGTTCCGGATCCGGCCCGTTCTCGGACCCGGTGGAGGTGGGCCGCAAGCTCGCCGCCGAGATGATCGCCGACGGCGCCCATGACGTGATGACCCCCGACGTACCCGGCTCAGAAGAAGGCAAGTGACCATGACTGCACCCAGTACCACCGCCCGCCAGACCCGGTGGGTGTCCTTCGTCGGCGCCGGACCCGGCGACCCTGAGCTCCTCACCCTGCGTGCCGTGGAACTCCTCCGCGACGCAGAGATCGTGGTGACCGAGCTCCCCGAGCACGAGCGCCTCGTGCGTGGGGTCCTCGGGCTGCCCGAGCCGGTCGAGCCCGACGAGGGCGACGAGGTCGCCGAGGCGATCGCGCCCGTCCCCGGTCCGGTGTTCGTCGACGGCGGCTTCGGCGAGGACGGTCAGCCGCTGACGCACGCCGCCCGCGCCAAGGTGGTCATCCGCCAGGCCAAGACGGGCCGGCGGGTGGTCCGGTTGATGGCCGGTGATCCGTTCCTGTACGCCTCCGGTCCCGAGGAGGCGCAGGCGTGCACCAAGGCCGGCATCGGCTTCGAGGTCGTCCCCGGTGTCTCCTCGGTCAACGCGGTGCCGGCGTACGCGGGCGTTCCGCTGACCACGAAGAACCACCGCGAGGTCACGGTCGTCTCCTGTACGGGGCCGAGCATCGACTGGGCGCAGTACGTCAACCGTCCGACCCTGGTGCTGCTCTCTGCCGTGGGCAGCATCGGCGAGATCTCACGCGAGCTGATCGCCGCCGGCCGCGCGCCCGAGACTCCGGTCGCGATGACCCGAACCGGGACCGTGACGACCCAGCGCACGCTCGTCTCGACGCTGGGCTCGATCGCCGCCGACGTCCGCGCCGCCCGGATGGAGGCCCCCGCGGTCACCGTCATCGGTGAGGTCGTCGAGCTGCGCAACGAGCTCTCGTGGTTCGAGAACAAGCCGCTCTTCGGCTGGCGCGTGCTGGTGCCCCGGACCAAGGAGCAGGCCGCCTCGCTGTCCACCCGGCTGCGCAGCTTCGGCTCGGAGCCCGAGGAGGTCCCGACGATCTCGGTCGAGCCGCCGCGCAACCCGCAACAGATGGACAAGGCCGTCCGAGGCCTGGTCGAGGGCCGCTACGAGTGGATCGCCTTCACCTCGGTCAACGCGGTTCGTGCGGTGCGCGAGAAGTTCGAGGAGTACGGCCTCGACGCGCGCGCGTTCTCGGGCCTGAAGATTGCCGCCGTCGGCGAGAAGACCGCTGCGTCGCTGGCCGACTGGGGCCTGCGCGCCGACCTGGTGCCCTCCGGAGAGCAGTCCGCGCGCGGGCTGCTCGAGGACTGGCCGCCGTTCGACGAGCTGCTCGACCCGATCAACCGGGTCTTCCTGCCGCGCGCCGACATCGCGACCGAGAACCTGGTCGCCGGACTTGTCGACCTCGGCTGGGAGGTCGACGACGTGACGGCGTACCGGACCGTCCGCGCGGCTCCGCCGCCGGCACCCACCCGCGAGGCGATCAAGTCCGGCAAGTTCGACGCGGTCGTCTTCACCTCGTCCTCGACGGTGCGCAACCTGGTCGGCATCGCCGGCAAGCCACACGCCTCGACGATCATCGCGGTCATCGGGCCTGCCACGGCCAAGACCGCCGAGGAGCACGGGCTGCGCGTCGACGTGATGGCGCCGAACCCGTCGGTCGAGGAGCTCGCCGAGGCGCTCGCCGACTTCGGTGCCGCCCGCCGGGCCTCGCTGCTCGAGGCCGGTCAGGCGGTCACGCGGCCCTCCGAGCGTCGTCCGCCCGGACGCCGTCGCGCCAGCTCGAAGTAGACGATCCGTCGTCGGGTGAGGAAGTTGCGTAGCAACTGTCTCGAAACCCGGTGAGTGAGATGATCGACGTATGACCTACCCGGACATCCGTCCCCGACGACTGCGGCGTACGCCGGCCCTGCGCCGGCTCGTCGCCGAGTCGGGGATCGCGCCGCGGCAGCTGGTGCTGCCGCTGTTCGTCCGCGAGGGTGCCACCGACGTCACGCCGATCAGCTCGATGCCTGGTGTGGTCCAGCACACCCGCGAGACGTTGAAGAAGGTCGCCAACGAGGCGGTCTCGGCAGGACTCGGGGGGGTGATGCTCTTCGGCATCCCTGAGCACAAGGACGCGACCGGCTCAGGCGCGATCGACCCGCACGGCATCCTCAACCTCGCGATCACCGACGTGGTCGCCGAAGTCGGTGACGAGCTGACGGTGATGTCGGACCTCTGCCTGGACGAGTTCACCGATCACGGCCACTGCGGTGTGCTCGATGCCGACGGCAACGTCGACAACGACCGCACCCTGGACGTCTACGCGACGATGGCGGTGGCCCAGGCCGCTGCCGGCGTGGACCTGGTCGGCCCGAGCGGCATGATGGACGGCCAGGTCGCGATGATCCGCGGCGCCCTCGATGCCGCCGAGCACACGCACGTCGGCATCCTGGCCTACTCGGCCAAGTACGCCTCCGCGTTCTACGGGCCGTTCCGGGAGGCCGTCGACTCCTCATTGCAGGGCGACCGACGCACGTACCAGCAGGACCCGGCGAACCGGCTCGAGGGCGTGCGGGAAGCGCGCCTGGACGTCGCCGAGGGCGCGGACATCGTGATGGTCAAGCCCGCGCTGGGCTACCTCGACGTGCTGGCTGCCGTGAAGGCCGCGGTCGATGTCCCGGTCGCTGCGTACAACGTCTCGGGCGAGTACTCGATGGTCGAGGCCGCCGCCGCCCGCGGCTGGATCGACCGCGAGGCAGCGATCCTTGAGTCGTTGACCTCGATCCACCGCGCCGGCGCCGACATCGTGCTGACGTACTGGGCATGCGAAGCCGCGGCGCTGTTGCGGCGCTGACCGGCCTCAGGTCACCGGTTCAGGTCACCGGCTGAGATCACTTGGCCAGGCCGAGCCACTGCAGGATCCCCAGCAGCGACGTCGGGACCTGCTTGGTCGCCTGGGCCGTCGTGAGGCCCTCGACCTTGGCAGCGCAGGCGGCCTTGGCCTGGTCGAGGAGGTGCAACGGGTCCGGGATCGCGGCGAACTGGGTGGCGCAGAAGCCCAGCGCCTGGGTCAGCGTCGCGAGCGTGTCGGTGACGGGCTTGATGGCAGTGGTGACGGTGGTGGTCAGGCTGCTGGTGACCCCGGAGAGCGGGTTGGCCGGCGTGGCCGGGGGTGTCGGCGTCGTCGTGCCGCCGCCCGTCCCGGTGCTGCCGCCGCCGGTCGTGGTGGTGCTGGTGCCGCCGGTCGTGGTCGTGGTGTGGGTCGTGCTCGCCTTCAGCGGGCGACGGTCCTTGACCGCCGTGGAGTAGCTCGGCGTGAAGACGGTGCCGCCGTAGGTGCCTGACGGGATCGCGCTGTAGTCGCCCTGGGTGTAGGCGTCCATGATGCGCAGCACCAGGTCGACGTACGGGTGGCTGTGGTTGTAGCGGAAGACGGCTGCCTGCTGGCCGGACCGGGTGCCGAGGTCGTCGGTGCCCGAACAGAGGTAGACACCGGAGGCGAGCGAGGCGTCGTTGATGTCCTGGGGGTTGCGCTTGCCGTCGCCGTCGGCGTCGACCTTGACCGAACTCCAGGTAGACGGGAGGAACTGCATCGGGCCGACGGCGCGGTCGTAGACCGGGTCCTTGTCGAGCTGGCCGCCGTCGGTGTCCGTGATCAGCTGGGTGCCGTTCTTGCCGTTCAGCTCGGGGCCGTAGATGCCCGGACGGCTCACGCCGTCGCTGCCCAGCTTGTTGCCGCCGTACTGACCGTGGTCGGACTCGACACGTCCGATCGCAGCGATCAGCTCCCACGGCACGTTGCACGTCGGGTCGGCGGCATCGATGATCTGGGCGGCGCGCTGGTAGGCGGACAGGGCGACCGACGGGATGCCGCTGGTCGAGGCGCTTGCGACGACCGAGTCGGCGGTGCCGTCGGGCACGCTGGGCGCGATCGAGCCCGGCACGGGAACGCTCGCCGGAGCCTGGATCGCCCGCCCCGGCACGGTGGTGCCGTCGGGCAGGTTGCTCGCAGCCGGGCGGGCAGCGGTGGCGGCGGTGTCGATCCCGGCGACGCTGGCCGTCCAGGCAGCGCAGATCAGAGCCAGGGGTACGAGGGTCGCTGCCTTGCTGCGGCGGCTGGTGAGCTTGATGGACATGCGGCAGGTCTCCTGGTCGTAAACGGTCCGATTGCGATAAATCGGACGTCACCCTTTCCAACGATTGTCGCCCAAAGGGGTCACGGTGTGCCAAATGTCTAGTTTCGACTGGACAATTGACGGGTCGCGCACCCATGAGACGGAGTCGGGGCGCGAACGTGTCGCGGGTTGGGCGAGATTCCTTATCGGAATTTCAGTGCACCGGGCACGGCAGTGGCCGGGGCGGATTCGTCGCCGTGAGGCACCGTCAGCGAGAATGCCGGGGTGTCTTCCTCATCCGCGCAGTGGTTCGACCGCGCACGCGCGGTCACCCCGGGTGGAGTGAACTCCCCGGTCCGCGCGTTTGCGGCCGTCGGCGGAACCCCGCGCTTCATGCGCTCGGGCTCGGGTGCCTGGCTCACCGACGTCGACGGCGCCACGTACGTCGACCTGGTCTGCTCCTGGGGGCCGATGCTCCTGGGCCACGCGCACCCCGGTGTGCTGGCGGCCGTGGGCGATGCGATCGCGCGCGGCACGTCGTACGGGACCCCCACGACGACCGAGGTCGAGCTCGCCGAGGAGATCGTCGCGCGCACCCCGGTCGAACTCGTCCGCCTGGTCAGCTCGGGGACCGAAGCCACCATGTCGGCGATCAGGCTGGCCCGCGGCTTCACCGGGAGAGACCTGGTCGTGAAGTTCGCCGGTTGCTACCACGGCCACGTCGACTCCCTGCTGGCGCAGGCCGGCTCCGGGCTCGCCACGCTGGGGGTGAGCAGCACCCCGGGTGTGCCGGCATCGGCAGCAGCCCAGACGATCGTGATGCCCTACAACGACCGTGCCGCGGTCGAGGCGGCGTTCGCCGAACGCGGTTCCGAGATCGCCTGCCTGATCACCGAGGCCTCGCCCGGCAACATGGGCGTGGTCCCGCCGGAGCCCGGCTTCAACCAGTTCCTCGCCGAGACCTGCGCGAAGCACGGAGCCCTGTTCGTCTCCGACGAGGTGATGACCGGCTTCCGGGTCTCGCGCCAGGGCCAGTGGGGGCTCGACGGCGCGGTCGAGGGCTGGCGTCCCGACCTGGCCACCTTCGGCAAGGTGATGGGTGGCGGGTTCCCCGCGGCGGCGTTCGGTGGCCGCGCCGACGTGATGGGGATGCTCTCGCCGGACGGCCCGGTCTACCAGGCAGGGACCCTGTCAGGGAACCCGGTCGCGACCACGGCCGGCCTGGCCACGCTGCGGCTGGCGACCGACGAGGTCTACGCCCGGATCGACGAGTCGGCGAGGACGCTCGCGACGGCGGTCGGCGAGGCGCTGACCCGGTCCAGCGTACCCCACGTGGTGCAGGCGGGCGGCAACATGTTCAGCGTCTTCTTCACCTCCGATGCCGGTCCGGTGCGCGACTACGCCGCCGCCCAGCGCCAGGACACCTCGGTCTACAAGGCGTTCTTCCACGCGATGCTCGACCGGGGCGTCTATCTCCCGCCGAGCGCGTT
>NZ_JAOPXI010000059.1 GCF_025965215.1 Marmoricola sp. | reverse complement strand
GCAACGTCGCCCGTGAAGCCGACATCAGCGCCCCACTGAAGGGAGGCCCGTTGGACAGTGCGCCGCGTCTGGGAACACGAGGACCCAGTCAATGTCGCCACCAAGGCCGCTACGACGGTTCGTCTCGATCCGGCTGAGCCGGCACGCAGCGCTAAAACGCCGCCCGACATGGGCTACCTCCGGGGCCCTGTCGCAATCTGACCGACCTGCCCACAGAGACGCTGACTCTCTGACATCCTGGCGCTCGTGGCCGATCTGCCCAACGAGTTGTCGAAGCGCGAGGCCGTTATGCACGCCTTGGCGACGGAGTTCGGGCAAAGGGCTGTTCTCACCCGCGACTGGCTTACCCGGGTGGACTTCGGCTGGGGGCCCGAGCGCTTGATCGATACAAGCAAGGGCATCTGGAATCCGCAGTCGTACGCAGCCACGCTGACGATCATCAGCGACCCCGACAGCGAGTACGACGATGGCGACCACGGGGATTCGCTCTACCGCTACTCATACGAGAAGCGCCCTTCGGATCAAGATCCGACCCGAGGCTCTAACACGAAGCTCCGCGAGGCCATGCTCCTCGGGCTTCCGATCGTCATGCTTCGCAAGGTCGCCGACGGCCGATTTGTTCCCATCATGCCGGTCTACGTTGTGAAGGAGGAACCGGAGCACAAACGCTTCCTCCTCGCGCTCGATGAGAGCCTTCGGTTCCTACCGGACCCGGCCCATCTGACGGACGATCAACGCCGGTACGCCGAGCGGGTCGTCAAGCAGCGCATGCATCAGCCCGAATTTCGTTCCCGCGTCCTTCGCGCTTACGCATTGAAGTGCGCCGTCTGCGAGTTGCAGAAGGCGCCCCTCCTCGATGCCGCCCACATCACCCCGGACGTCGATGATCAAGGCCTGCCGCTCGTCACGAACGGACTCGCGCTCTGCAAGATCCACCATGCCGCCTACGACGAAAGGATCCTTGGGATATCCCCCGACTACGTGGTCCACATCAACGCGAAAGTCCTACTCGAGGTCGACGGCCCCATGCTGAAGTACGGCTTGCAGGAGATGGACCAGCGGACCCTCTGGCTTCCAAATCGCCGGAAGGATCGGCCCGATCAGGATCGGCTCGCCGCTCGCTTCGATGAATTCAAGATGATCGGCTGACCAGAAGCGGAAGCTGACCGCTCCTACGGGCTCCTACCCTTCGTCCCGCGATCGGGCCTGATCTAGGCCGGCATGGTCGGCTGTTCCGGGCCAGGTCCGAATCGGGCCGGCGGGGGAATCATACCCAACGCTAGATGCCAAAACGGTCGACCCGTGGATAGTCCGAAAGATGACAGAAACCGCCTGCTGACCTGCGGTTTCTCGTGGTGGAGCCTAGGGGACTCGAACCCCTAACCCCCTGCTTGCAAAGCAGGTGCGCTACCAATTGCGCCAAGGCCCCTTGGTTTCGAGACGGTCGCCGCGCGACCTCCTCAACACCGTTGGGATGAAGGTGGATCAGGCCTTCTCGACCGGGTCGGTGGCCTGCTGCCACAAGTCCTGCTCGTGCCGACCCTCATCGATCTTCTTCTTCACGAAGACGCCGGCGACAGCCGCTACCGCGATGAACAGGATCTTCTTCATTCCGACCTCCAGGGTGGATTCAGTGGGCCTAAGAGGACTTGAACCTCTGACCTCTTCCTTATCAGGGAAGCGCTCTAACCGTCTGAGCTATAGGCCCGGATGGTCCGCAGCGGGCTGCAGGACCGAGAGCGAAGATTACCCCATCGCCTTCGGGGGTCACAAAACGAGTCCGGTGACCTCGCAGGCGCGGCTCAGCGGTCTTCGGCGAAGGTGACCTCGACGCCGCCGACCAGCGTCGCGGAGAGGTTGTAGAGGAACGCTGCCAGGGTCGCGATCGCGGTGATCAGGACCACGTCGGCAACCGCCACGATCATCGTGAAGCCGATGACCCGCGAGGTGCCGAGGTAGTTCTGGATCTGGAACGGCGTACCGCTGGTGGTGCCGATCGAGTCGCGCACGATCGAGTTCACCGAATCCCACAGACCGGCCGCCCCCAGCACTCCCCACACGATCCCGACGGCCACGACCGTGACGATGCCGACAGCGACCGAGAGCAGGAACGCGGCTTTCATCACCGACCACGGCTCGATCTGGACCAACCGCAGCTTGGCCTGGCGCACCACCCGTCCGCCATCGTCCGGCCCAGCTGCCCGCGACCCCGCAGCCGCCTGCGCAGGCCGCCCGGGACGACGGAACTTCGAGGCCAGCGAAGCCCCCAGCGGCGCCTCGGTGGTCGCTCCGCCCAGCGAGCGGGCGGGCGCAATCGGCGTCTGGTCGCGCTCGGCCATCAGCTCTCCTCCGTCTGTTCGGCGTCCTCGATCTCGGCGGCGTCGGACTCCGCGGCTGCATCATCGGTCGCCGTGGCGTCGATTGTCGCATCCTGCTCCACAACCTCCGCCGCGTCGATGCCCTCGGTCTCGTCGTCGTCCGCGGTTCGCTCCACGCTGCGTGCAACCACAGCGACCGAGTCACCGCCCTTCGGCGTCACGAACTTCACACCCATCGTCGAACGGCCGGTGGCCCGGAAGTTCTCGTTGATCGGGCTGCGGACTACCTGGCCGCCCGAGGTGATCGAGAGGACCTCGTCGCCCTCGACGACGATGAACGCACCGACCAGACCGCCGCGCTCCTCGTTGGCCAGCGACATCGCCTTGATGCCCAGACCGCCACGACCCTGGGTCCGGTACTCCGCGATCCGCGTCCGCTTGGCGAAGCCCCCATCGGTCATGGTGAAGACGTACTGCACCACGGCGTCGGCGTCGTCGGAGGCCTCCGTCGCGATCTGTTCGGCGCGGATCACCGACATCGACAGCATCGAGTCTTCTGCCCGGAACTTCATGCCGGTGACACCGGACGTGGCCCGGCCCATCGGCCGCAGCTGGGTGTCGTCGGCGGTGAACCGGATCGACTGGCCCTTGCGGCTGACCAGCAGGATGTCGTCGTCGCTGTTGACCAGCTCGGCCCCGATCAGCTCGTCGTCGTCCTCACGGAAGTTGATCGCGATGACGCCGGCCTGGCGCGGGGAGTTGTAGTCGCCCAGGCGGGTCTTCTTGACCAAGCCGTTGCGTGTCGCGAGCACCAGGTAGGGAGCCTGCTCGTAGTCGCGGATCGCCAGTACCTGGGCGATGTTCTCGTCCGGCTGGAAGCTCAGCAGCCCGGCGACATGGCCGCCCTTGGCGTCACGCGACGCCTCCGGCAGGTTGTAGGCCTTCGTCCGGTAGACCCGCCCGGCGGTCGTGAAGAACAGCAGCCAGTGGTGGTTGGACGTGGAGATGAAGTGGTCCACGACGTCGTCACCCCGCAGCGTCGCGCCGCGCACCCCCTTGCCGCCTCGCTTCTGAGTGCGGTACTGGTCGGCGCGGGTGCGCTTCGCATACCCACCGCGGGTGATCGTGACGACGAGTTCCTCATCGGGGATCAGGTCCTCCATCGAGAGGTCGCCGTCAGCGGCAATGATCTGGGTGCGCCGGTCGTCGCCGTACTTCTCGACGATCGCGGCCAACTCCTCGGAGATGATCTGCCGCTGCCGGGTGACGTTCGCGAGGATGTCGTTCAGGTCGTCGATCAGCAACTCGAGGGCAGCCAGGTCGTCGATGATCCGCTGGCGCTGGAGGGCGGCCAGCTGGCGCAGCTGCATGTCCAGGATGGCGTTGGCCTGGATCTCGTCGACGTCGAGCAGGCCCATCAGGCCGGTCCGCGCCTCATCGGCGCTCGGGCTGTTGCGGATCAGGGTGATGACCTCGTCCAGCATGTCCAGCGCCTTGACCAGACCACGCAGGATGTGGGCGCGGCGCTCGGCCTCGCCGAGGCGGAACCGGGTCCTGCGCTGGATCACCTCGATCTGGTGGGTGACCCAGTTGCTGATGAACTGGTCGATCGTCAGCGTGCGCGGGACACCGTCGACCAGGGCCAGCATGTTGGCGCTGAAGTTCGTCTGCAGCTCGGTGTGCTTGAGCAGGTTGTTCAGCACCACCCGGGCAACAGCGTCGCGCTTGAGCACCACGACGAGCCGCTGGCCAGTCCGGCCCGAGGAGTCGTCACGCACGTCCGCGATCCCCTGGACCTTGCCAGAGTCGGCGAGCTCGGCGATCTTCAGTGCCAGGTTGTCCGGGTTCACCATGTACGGCAGCTCGGTGATCGAGAGGCAGGTACGCCCCTTGTTGTCCTCGTCGATCTCGATGACCGCACGCTGGGTGACCGATCCGCGACCGGTCCGGTACGCCTGCTCGATGCCCTGGCGGCCGACGATCAGCGCGCCGTTGGGGAAGTCGGGACCCTTGATCCGTTCGATCAGCGCGTCCTGGAGCTCCTCGCGACTGGCGTCCGGGTTCTCCAACGCCCACTGCGCGCCGTCGGCAACCTCGCGCAGGTTGTGCGGCGGGATGTTGGTGGCCATGCCGACCGCGATGCCTGCGGATCCGTTCACGAGCAGGTTGGGGTAGCGCGCGGGCAGGACCGTGGGCTCCTGCGAGCGACCGTCGTAGTTGGGCTGGAAGTCGACGGTCTCCTCGGTGATGTCGCGGACCATCTCCAGCGCCAGCGGCGCCATCCGGCACTCGGTGTACCGCATCGCGGCAGCGGAGTCGTTGCCCGGTGACCCGAAGTTGCCCTGGCCGTGGATCAGCGGGGCGCGCATCACCCATGGCTGCGCAAGCCGGACCAGGGTGTCGTAGATCGCGGTGTCGCCGTGCGGGTGGTACTGACCCATCACGTCGCCGACCACGCGGGAGCACTTGGAGAAGCCGCGGTCCGGGCGGTACCCGCCGTCGTACATGGCGTAGAGCACCCGTCGGTGCACCGGCTTCAGGCCGTCGCGGACATCGGGCAGCGCGCGGCCCACGATGACCGCCATCGCGTAGTCGATGTAGGCGCGCTGCATCGAGGTCTGCAGCTCGATCGGCTCGATCCGGCCCCCGGGGCCGGGAGTCGCGGTGCTGTCGGTGGGGGTCTCAGTCACGGGTTCTTACTTTCGTTCGGCAGGACACGTCGGTCAGGTGTCGGGGGTCTGCTAGATGTCCAGGAACCGGACGTCTTTGGCGTTTCGCTGGATGAAGGACCGTCGCTGCTCGACGTCCTCGCCCATCAGGGTCGAGAAGACCTCGTCGGCCTGGGCGGCGTCGTCGAGGGTGACCTGCAGCATGAGGCGGGCATCGGGGTTCATCGTGGTGTCCCACAGCTCTTCGGCATTCATCTCGCCGAGACCCTTGTAGCGCTGGACCGGGTTCTCCTTGGGCAGCTTCTTGCCCTGCGCCAGTCCGTCGCTCATCATCGCGTCGCGCTCGGAGTCGGAGTAGACGAACTCGTGCTCGTGCGGCTTGTTCCAGCGCAGCCGGTACAGCGGCGGCTGCGCCATGTAGACGTAGCCGTGCTCGATGAGCGGCTTCATGAAGCGGAACAGCAAGGTGAGCAGCAGGGTGTTGATGTGGTGGCCGTCGACGTCGGCGTCCGCCATCAGCACGACCTTGTGGTACCTCAGCTTCTCGAGGTCGAACTCCTCGTGGATGCCGGTGCCCAGCGCCGAGATGATGGCCTGGACCTCGGTGTTGGCCAGGACCTTGTCGATCCGGGCCTTCTCGACGTTGAGGATCTTGCCGCGGATCGGGAGGATCGCCTGGACCCGGGGATCGCGTCCCTGACGCGCGGACCCACCGGCCGAGTCGCCCTCGACGATGAAGACCTCGCACTCTTCGGGATTGGTCGACTGGCAGTCCGACAGCTTGCCCGGCAGGCCGCCTCCGCCGAGCAGTCCCTTGCGGTTGCGGGCGAGGTCGCGGGCCTTGCGAGCCGCCATCCGCGCCTGGGCAGCCGCCTGCGACTTGCGGATGATCTCCTTGCCCTCGGCCGGGTTCTGCTCGAGCCACGCGCCGAGCTGGTCGTTCACGATCCGCTGCACGAAGCCCTTGGCCTCGGTGTTGCCGAGCTTGGTCTTGGTCTGGCCCTCGAACTGGGGCTCGCCGAGCTTGATCGAGATGATCGCGGTCAAGCCTTCGCGGATGTCGTCACCCGAGACCCGGTCCTCGCGCTTCTTGATCAGGCCCCACTCCTCGCCCCAGCTGTTGACCAGGGTGGTCAACGAGGCACGGAAGCCCTCTTCGTGGGTGCCGCCCTCATGGGTGTTGATCGTGTTCGCGAAGGTGTGCACCGACTCCTGGTAGGAGGTGTTCCACTGCATCGCGAGCTCGAGGCTCATGTGGTTCTCGGTGCCCGGCGGGGTCTCGGCCTCGAAGTTGATGATCGTCTGGTTCGCCGCGACCTTGCGGCGGTTGAGGTGCTCGACGTAGTCGACCAGGCCCCGGTCGAACTTGAACCGGCGCTCCAGCACGGTCCCGTCGCCGGCACCTTCGGAGCCCTCGGCCCTGTCCTCGGCGTCGTCGGTCATCGGATCGATCTGCACGTCGACGTCGTCGACCTGCAGCGCATCGTCGAAGATGTCCTCGAGGCCTTCGATGGCCGGACGCTCGTCGCGGACGATGATCTCCAGACCCTTGTTGAGGAAGGCCATCTCCCGGATCCGGTTGGTGACCGTCTCCAGGTTGTACGTCGTGGTCTCGAAGATCTCCTCCGAGGCGTAGTAGGTGATCGTCGTACCGGTGCGCTCGCCCGGCTCCATCGGACGGACCTCGGCGAGATCGGCGTCCGGCACACCGACGGTGAACGTCTGGCGCCACAGGTGGCCGCGGTTCTTGACCTCCGCGATCACCCGGGACGACAGCGCGTTGACGACCGAGATGCCGACACCGTGCAGACCGCCGGAGACCTTGTAGCCGCCGCCGCCGAACTTGCCGCCGGCGTGCAGCATCGTCAGCGCCATCGTCAGCGCCGAGATGCCCTCGGTCGGGTGGATGTCGGTGGGGATGCCGCGGCCGTTGTCCTCGACCCGGATCCCGCCGTCGGCCTGGAGGGTGAGGATGATCTTGTCGCAGTGTCCGGCGAGGGCCTCGTCGACCGATTTGTCGACGACTTCCCAGATCAGGTGGTGCAGGCCGCGCTCGCCGGTAGAGCCGATGTACATGCCCGGTCGCTTGCGAACCGCTTCGAGTCCTTCGAGGACCTGGATGGCGCTGGCGTCGTAGTTGCCTTCTTCGACGGCCGATCCGGTGGTGGTTGCTGCTTCGTCAGCCACGGCTTCCTCTTCATTTTGATGATCTACGTGCGCCCACGAGCCGTGTCGGCCCATGAAAAATGGCCACCGCGGGCAGCGTCTCCGCAACTCGGATGACCATGCCTCAGTCTACCCGTCAGGGCCCTCAAATCACGTGTCTGTCCACAGGGATGGGGGGATCTTTGTCGAAATTTGGCCCGGAGACGCGCCACAGACCCCCTTGCACCCCATTTCAGGGCCCCGGATGAGGTCCAGTACGACCGGCGGGCTCTCAGATCCGCTCTGGCGTCGCCTCGCGCCCCTGACCGACCCGGTCACCCGTAGGTGTCTCGGGGACCGCGGCCCTTGACCCGGAACCGGCCGCTGGTCCAGCGCGGCACGTGCGGCCCGAGGACGTCGATGACCTCGATCGTCCCGTCGCCGAGCTCCTCGTTCAGGCGGCGTACGACGGTGGCGGCGAGCAGCTTCATCTGGGTCGCCCAGGCCGTCGAGTCGGTCCGTACCACCAGGCGGCCTTCGGCGTACGACTCGGGGGTGACGTGCTCGGCGACCTCGCGGCCCACGATCGAGGCCCAGCGGGTGAAGACGCCGTGCACGCGCAGCTCCGTCTGCCAGCCCTGGTCGGCGATGAAGCGCCCGAAGGTCGCGTCGAGCAGCTGGGGATCGCGGTCGTCGGGGTGCGCCGAGCTCGACTGGGGCGGCATCCGCCGGGTGAACTTCGACTTCCGGCGCAGCGCGCCGGTCCTGCCGGCGAGCCCCCGCGCGATGCTGCGCGCCAGGTCGAGCCCGCTCTCGTCGTGAGCCTCCGTGGCATCGCCGGCCCCATCCCCGGCCCCGTCCCCGGTCGCATCAGCTGGTTGAGGGCCGGCACCGCCCGCCTCGAAGCTCTTGTCGTCCTCACTCATCGCGGGTCACCCGGCCATCGGCGACCGTGAACCGTTGGCCACGCAGCTGCTCGGGGATGTCTTGGAGGACGGCCGCCGTGATCAGCACCTGCTCGGCGTCGGCCACCAGGTCGGCGAGCTGCGCGCGCCGTCCGGTGTCGAGCTCGGCGAAGACGTCGTCGAGGATCAGGACCGGATCGTCGCCACCGGCCCGCAACAGGTCGTACGACGCGAGCCGCAGGGCCAGCGCGAACGACCAGGACTCGCCGTGACTGGCGTACCCCTTGACCGGCAGGTCCCCGAGACCGAGCAGGAGGTCGTCGCGGTGCGGGCCGACCAGGGTCAGTCCGCGGTCGAACTCCTCACGCCGACGTCGTTCCAGCTCGCCGATGATCTGTGTCTCGAGGTCCTCGGGCCCGGCGAGCTCGAAGCTGGGCTTGTAGGTGAGGACCGCGTCGTCGCGGGTGGCCCCGCGCGCCACGGCTTCGTAGGCCTTGCCGACGAGTGGGGTCAGGTCCTCGATGAGCTGGATCCTGCGGCGCATGATGTCGGCTCCCAGCTCCGAGAGCCGCGAGTCCCAGACCGCCAGGGTCGACATCGTCGTATCGTCCTGCTCTCCGCCCGTACGCCGACCGGTACGCGCCGTCTTCAGCAGCGAGTTGCGTTGCCGTAGCACCCGCTCGTAGTCGGCACGGGTGCCCGCAAAGCGGGGCGAGATCTGGACCAGGAGGTCATCGGCGAAGCGGCGACGCTCAGCTGGATCCCCCTTGACCAGGGCGAGGTCCTCGGGCGAGAAGACCACCGTGCGCACCAGCCCGAGAAGCTCACGGGCCTTCGGCAGCGGCGACTTGTTGACCCGGGCCCGGTTGGACTTGCCGGGGTTGATCTCGATCTCGAGGACCGCACGGCGGTCGTCCCTCACCACGGCGGCACGCACAACCGCCTGGTGTGCTCCCTGCCGGACCAGCGGTGCGTCGGCCGCGACCCGGTGCGAGGACAGGCTGGAGAGGTAGTCGATCGCCTCGACCAGATTGGTCTTGCCCTGTCCGTTGCGACCCACGAACGCCGTGACCCCGGCTCCGATCTCGACATCGACGCTCGCATAGGACCGGAAGTCGTGGAGGGAGAGGTGGGCGACGTACATCGGCTACTTGCTGGCGTCTCCGCCCGGGGGCGGCTCGGTGTGCAGCGCGTGACCGCCGAACTGGTTGCGCATGGCGGCGACCGCCTTCATCGCCGGGCTGTCGTCCTGGCGCGAGACGAACCGCGCGTACAGCGCAGCCGTGATCGCCGGGGTGGCGACGGCGTTCTCGATGCCGGCCTCCACGGTCCAGCGACCCTCGCCGGAGTCGTCGGCGTAACCGCGGATCCCTTCCAGGCCGGGCTTGTCGTCGAGGGCGGCGACCAGCAGGTCGAGCAACCAGGAACGGATGACCGTCCCTTCCTTCCAGGAACGGAAGACTTCGGTCACGTTCTCGACCATGTCGACGGTCTCGAGCAGCTCCCAGCCCTCGGCGTAGCTCTGCATGATCGCGTACTCGATGCCGTTGTGGACCATCTTGGAGAAGTGGCCGGCACCGACCTTGCCGGCGTGCACCCAGCCGAAGTCGCCCTCGGGCTTGAGGGTGTCGAAGACCGGCTGGACCTTAGCGATGTCCTCGGCCTTGCCGCCGGCCATCAGGGCGTAGCCGTTGTCCAAGCCCCAGACCCCGCCGGAGACACCGCAGTCGACGAAGCCGATGCCCTTCTCGGCCAGCACCTCGGAGTGCCTGATGTCCTCGGTCCACCGCGAGTTGCCGCCGTCGACGATCAGGTCGCCCTCACCGAGCAGGCCGCCGAGCTCGGTGACCACGCTGTCGGTGATCGCTCCGGCCGGGACCATCACCCAGACCACCTTGGGGCTGGGGAGCTGCGCGACCATGTCGGCCAGCGACGTCGAGTCGGAGACGTCCTGGTTCTGGTCGTACCCGACCACCGTGTGGCCACCGTTGCGCAGACGGGCGCGCATGTTGCCACCCATCTTTCCGAGGCCGACGAGTCCGAGGTGCATGCGCGTCCTTCCGTCAGTGCTGCGAGGCTTTGGCCCGGTGCAGCGCGGGTCAGGAGAGCAGACGGCGCGGCATCAAGAGGTACTTGAAGCTCGAATCCGTCGTGCTCCCTGCATCGAGCGAGTCCACTCCCGAGAGTACGACCGGCTTTGAAGAGGTGGTGAAGGCGAGCTCGACGAACGGTGTCTCCAGCGCCGTCAGACCGTCGAGCAGGAACTGCGGGTTGAACCCGGTCGTGAGGTCGTCGCCGGTGGTGCTGGCCTCGATGGACTCGCTGGCCATCGCCTCCTCGCCCGATCCCGCGTCCAGGGTGAGGACCCCGTCGGTGAAGGCGAGCTGGACCGCGGTGTTGCGTTCGGCAACCAGGGCGACGCGCTTGACGGCATCGATGAGGACCGACCGGTCCACCCGGGCCAGCGTCAGGTGCTCACTGGGGAACAACGACCGGACCTTCGGGAACTCGCCGTCCAGGAGGCGCGTCGTCGTGCGCCGGATTCCGCCGCCCGCGGAACCCTCGAAGCCGATGATGCCTTCGCCTGTGCCGGAGGTGGACAGCGCGATCGAGATCTCGGCGCCGCCGGTCAGTGACTTCGCGGTGTCGGCCAGCACCTTCGCCGGGACCAGGGCAGCGGCCGAGAGGTCCGGCGTACCCGGCTCCCACTCGAGCTCTCGCTGGGAGAGCCGGAAGCGGTCGGTGGCCAGCATCGAGATCGACGACCCGTCGAGTTCGATCCGTACTCCGGTGAGCACCGGCAACATGTCGTCACGGCCGGCTGCGGTGACCGCCTGCCCGACGGCGTGCGCGAACAGCTCGCTGCGTACCCGACCTCGGGACTCCGGCATCGTGGGCAACGACGGGTAGTCCTCGACCGGCATCGTCTGGAGACTGAAGCGCGCCGAACCACAGGTCAGGGTGACCTTGGCGCCTTCGATCGACATCTCGACCGGCTTGTTGGGAAGGCTGCGGCAGATGTCGGCCAGCAGCCGGCCCGAGACGAGCGCGCGGCCCTCGAGCGACACATCAGCGTTCAGGGTCGCGCGGGCGGAGGTCTCGTAGTCGAACGTGGAGAGCTGCAGCCCGTCGGTGCCGTCGATCGAACCCGCTTCGATCAGCAGGCCAGCGAGTACGGGAGCACTGGGACGCAAGGGAAGGGCGCGGGCCGTCCAGGCGACGGCGTCTGCGAGGACATCGCGCTCGACGCGGAACTTCACGGGTGTTGCCTCCTGCGGGTCGCACCTGGTGGTGGGGACTCATGCCTTGGGACTCGGCATCCTGTCACGCTCGCGACCAGCGTGGGGGGTTGTCCCCACCCGGGGTCGTTTCCGGTTGTGATTCGACGATGGAGCAATTGGAGATCTAGTAGTAGTCGTAGGGGCGGTGGATCCTGTGGAGAACTGATGAAACCGCAGGTCACCGACACTTTTGTTGTCCTCAGGGGTTGTGGATGACGGGTGGACGAGCGAACTGGGGCTGTGGGTTCGCGGACGGGTTGTGCGCGGTGTCGTCCGCTTGTCCACAGCTGTTCCCCAGGCCCTCCACGACAATTCATGGCGTGAACCACAGGTTGTCACCGCAGATCCCTTACGGCTGCTTGGCCTGCTGCTTGATGCGCATGGTGAGCTCGTTGACCGTCTTGTAGGTGGTCTGGCGCTCGGCGAGGTCCTTGCGGATGCGACGCTCGGCGTTCATGACCGTGGTGTGGTCGCGACCGCCGAACTGCTGGCCGATCTTGGGCAGCGAGAGGTCGGTCAGCTCGCGGCAGAGGTACATCGCGATCTGACGAGCGGTGACCAGTGCGCGGGTCCGGCTGGGCCCGCACAGGTCCTCGATGCTGAACGAGTGGTACGACGCCGTCTGCGCGATGATCAGGCCGGCTGTCACCTGCGGTTCGCCACCCTCGGGAATCAGGTCCTTGAGCACGATCTCGGCCAGGGTCATGTCGACTTCCTGGTGGTTGATGCTCGCGAAAGCGGTCACCCGGATGAGGGCACCCTCGAGTTCACGGATGTTGGTCTGGATCCGGCTGGCGATGAACTCCAAGACGTCGGCAGGCGCATGCAGCCGGTCGGCGGCGGCCTTCTTGCGCAGGATCGCGATCCTGGTCTCCAGGTCGGGCGGCTGCACGTCGGTGAGCAACCCCCACTCGAACCTGTTGCGCAGGCGGTCCTCCAACTGGGTCAGGCGCTTGGGAGGCCGGTCGGAGCTGATCACGATCTGCTTGTTCGCGTTGTGCAGCGTGTTGAAGGTGTGGAAGAACTCTTCCTGGGTCTGCTGCTTGCCCTCGAGGAACTGGATGTCGTCGATCAGCAGGACGTCGACATCGCGGTACCTGCGCTGGAGGGCGGCCGTATTCGCGTCCTTGATGGCGTTGATGACGTCGTTGGTGAAGGCCTCAGAGGACACGTAGCGGATCTTGGCGCCGGTGTAGAGGCTGCGCACGTAGTGCCCGATCGCGTGTAACAGGTGGGTCTTGCCCAGGCCGGAGTCGCCATAGACCAGCAAGGGGTTGTAGGCCTTGCCCGGAGCCTCGGCGACGGCCACCGCTGCGGCGTGCGCGAACCGGTTCGACGACCCGATGACGAAGGTCTCGAAGGTGTACCGGGGGTTGAGCGGGCTGTCCGGGATGCCCGTCGTCAGCGACGCACCACCCTGGATATTTGTCGACAAAGCACTTTGATGATTTGTTAATGAAGTGCTTTGTGGTTGTTGGATGAGCGTGGCTGGTGCTCCGAACGGCGCGTCGGTGGTGGCTTCGGTAGCGCCCCTGCCGGTGGTCCCGTCCTGGCCGGTCGCCTCGGCGTCGACCTCGCTGGGGGCCTGGACCAGGCTCTCGTCGACGCTGACGGCGATCCGGATCGGCCTGTTGAGGCTGTCGCTCAGGGCGTCCTCGAGCCGGGTGCGCAGCCGCCCTTCGAGCTGGGTGCGGGTGAACTCGTTGGGCACGGCGATGACGGCGGTCGACTCGGCCAGCATCACCGGCTTGCTCGACGCGAGCCACACGCGCTGGTTGGGCGCGAGGCTGTCGAGGATCGCCGGCCACAGGACGTCGAGTTCCTTGCCTGGTGCCCCGCTGGAACTTGCCGGTCCGTTGCCTGCTGGTGAATCCACGTGCGCCTCGCGCTCCCTCGTCCTGACGCTCCGTTGCGCCGGTGGGCGGTGGCGGCTGTCGTCTGGCTTGATCTGGTTGGTCCGATCCACACCTTTGTCCACAGGTTGTGCAGGGGTGCGCGAGCCAAGAGATCTGTGCGGACGTTTCCGCGTACTCAGGTGGGCCGGACCCCGGACGCTAACAACTCGGACGCTTCGGTATCAACTAGTTGTCCACAGGTTCGAGCGATTCATCGGCGTGTCGGCGCGATTCGACTAGCCCAGTAGTGCATCATCGCGTCTTTTGAGGTTCGCTGTGGTGTCACCGGTGAGCATCGAATTGACCCTGCGTGCACCCCACACGTACCGTTGGCAGGTCGAAACCGGTTCGACCGGTGCCGCATGTCCACGACCGGGCCCCATGGGTCCGTCGCGCGGGCAGGCGGTGCCAGTTGCGCTGAGGAGATTCTCAGCCGTCTGGCGGCGTTCTGCGTCGTGCGACCCGGTGGTGGACACGTCCCGCAGAGCTGTTTCACAAGCCGAGCATCCCAACAGAAGCGCGTGGAGATTTTCATGAGCAAGCGTACGTACCAGCCGAACAACCGTCGTCGTCACAAGGTGCACGGGTTCCGCCTGCGCATGCGTACGCGTGCCGGACGCTCGATCCTGTCGGCACGACGTCGCAAGGGCCGCAACAGCCTCGCAGTCTGAGGCCGCTTGCCAGGACGTGCTGTCCGCCAGCAATCGCCTGACCAGTGCCGAGGACTTTCGGCACACGGTCCGTCGTGGACGCCGTGCCGGCGGTCCGCTGATGGTTCTGCACCTGGCCGTCCCTAATGTCGACAAAGCGACAAGTGTGCAACCCCGTGTGGGTTTCGTGGTCGCGAAGTCGGTCGGGCCGGCCGTCACGCGGAACCGTGTGAAGCGGCGCCTGCGCCACCTGATGAGGGAGCGGGTCAGCATGCTTCCCAGCGGGAGCCTCCTCGTCGTTCGGGCGCTGCCTGGTTCGGCGGCGGCCACGTCCCGGGATCTTGCGGCCGAGCTCGATCGTTGTCTGGTGCCGACCATGAAGGAGTTGATCTAGGTGCGATACGTGCTGATCGGCCTCCTCAAGGCGTACCGTTTCGCGATCAGCCCGTTGTACGGCCAGGTCTGCCGGTACCACCCGACCTGCTCGGCGTACGCGCTCGAGGCGGTGACCGTGCACGGGAGCATCAAGGGCACCTGGCTCGCCGTACGACGGGTGGGGCGCTGCCACCCCTGGGCTGCCGGCGGCTACGACCCGGTCCCAGCCAAGACCTCTCCAGCCAAATCTTCCCAGCACCTGCTGGGCCATGTGAACACGACTCAAGGAGTCTGAGTGGGTTTCCTAGGCTCAATCGGCCACTTCATCATCACGCCGCTCTACTACCTGGTCTCGGCGGTGCTGCTCGGCTGGCACCACGTCTTCAGCCTCGTGTTCTCGCCGTCGTCCGGCGCTTCCTGGGCGCTGTCGATCATCGGTCTGACGCTCACGATCCGCGCGGCGCTGATCCCGCTGTTCGTCAAGCAGATCAAGTCCAGCCGGAACATGCAGATGCTGCAGCCGCGGGTCAAGGAGCTGCAGAAGAAGTACGGGCACGACCGCGAGCGCCTGACCCAGGAGACGATGGCGCTGTACAAGGAGACCGGCACGAACCCGTTCTCCTCGTGCCTGCCACTGATCGTGCAGATGCCGATCTTCCTGGCACTGTTCCGGATCCTGTCCAAGGCTGCGCAGAGCAAGGGTAACGGTCTGCTGACCAAGACCGACGCCCTGACGTTCGCGCACGCACCGTTCTTCGGCGGCACGCTGTCCTCGAGCTTCGTGAAGTCGAACGGCCACGTGGCCGTCCAGGTCATTGCGATCGTGCTGGTCATCTCGATGACGCTGACCACGTTCCTGACCCAGCGTCAGCTGATGAGCAAGAACATGCCCGATGACGCGCTCTCCGGTCCGTACGCGCAGCAGCAGAAGATGCTGCTGTACGTGCTCCCGCTCGTCTTCGCCGTGGGTGGCATCGCGTTCCCGATCGGTGTCCTCATGTACTGGACGACCTCGAACCTCTGGACCATGGGGCAGCAGTTCTACGTGATCCGGAACAACCCGGCCCCGAACACCGAGGCCTTCCGCGCGAAGCAGAAACGCGATGCCGACAAGGCGTCCGCCAAGGGCCAGACGGTTCCCGGGACCGTCGTCGTCGTGGACGACGTGGTCGAGGAGCGCCGTCCGGCGCAGCGCCAGCAGCCGAAGAAGCAGACTCGCGAACAGCGACGGGCCCAGGCCCCCAAGAACCCATCGCCATCGGGCGAGGCCACCGACAAGGGAGAGACGAATTGACCGAGAGCATCGAGGCCACCGACGTGGTTGAGGAGATCGAAGCGACCGAGATCGCCGAGGAGCAGGGTGACGACGGCGACGAGGCCGGCCGGCCCACGCGCACCAAGCGTCTCGAGCTCGAGGGTGAGATCGCAGCGGACTACCTCGAGGAGCTCCTCGAGATCGCCGACCTGGACGGAGACCTGGACATGGACGTCGAGGGTGACCGCGCGACCGTGTCCATCGTGGGAGCGAACCTGCCACAACTTGTAGGCGACAACGGTGAGGTCCTGGAAGCGCTCCAGGAGCTGACCAGACTGGCGGTGTACCGGGAGACCGGTGAGCGCTCGCGTCTGATGCTGGACGTCTCGGGCCACCGCTCAACTCGGCGGACCGAGCTGGAGGAGCAGGCCGAGGCGATCATCGCCCAGGTCAAGGAGACTGGTGAGCCGGTCTCGCTGGAGCCGATGTCGCCGTTCGAGCGCAAGGTCGTCCACGACGCCGTGGCGGCGGCCGGCCTGAAGTCGGAGTCCGACGGAGTGGAGCCGCGACGCCACGTGGTGGTCCTTCCCGGGTGAATGTTTCACGTGAAACCGTGAGTGAACCGACAGCACCCTCCGCGCCGGCCGTGGCACGGAGGGTGTTTTCGGATGCCTTGCCGAGCGCCGAGGCGTTCGCCGGTCTGCTCGCCACGGAGGCCACCATCCGGGGTCTGATCGGACCACGCGAGGTTCCACGACTGTGGGAGCGCCATCTACTGAACTGTGCGGTTGTCACCGACCTGGTCGACGAGGGTGCCTCGGTGTGCGATCTCGGATCAGGTGCCGGCCTGCCGGGCCTGGTGATGGCGATCCGACGGCCGGACCTGATGGTGACCCTGGTCGAGCCTTTGTTGCGGCGTACGACGTTTCTGGAGGAGGTCGTGGCGGCCCTGGGCCTCGACAACGTCCAGGTACGTCGAGGACGTGCAGAGGATTTGCACAGGAATGCGGTGTTTGATGTCGTAACGTCACGTGCCGTCGCACCTCTTGACCGGCTGGCCCGGTGGTCTTTGCCGCTCGTGAGGTCTGGCGGGTTGTTCCTGGCCATGAAAGGCTCGTCTGCGGAGGAGGAGATCGCCGTTGCCAGCAAGACGATCTCGTCCGAACGTGGGCACCTGGTGGGCGTGATCGAACTCGGACGCGAGTTCTTGGAGCCGCCGGTCCGCGTTGTTCAGATCAGAAAGAAGTAGGTCGGGGCGTCCCGTTTCGCCGGGATTGGCCGTTCAGCAGGGAAATAGTTATCCACCGGTGGTGACCGGGTCTCCAAGCGGGGCAATCCACAGATCGTTCCCAGTTATCCACAGGCAACCGCGTCTGTTTCACGTGAAACATCGCCTCAGGAGCACAGCGTGACCGAGCATCCTCGCACCCCGGAAACCGACCTGCCGACGGTTCGGACTGCCGCCGACCTCGACGGGCAACCGGTGGCCTACAGCGACACCACGACGCCCCTGGCCCGGGCGATCGAGGCTGAGCTGCGAGCCAGGGAGCGGGTGAACTTCGCCGACCCCCTTCCCCGTCCGGCACGGACCAGGGTCATGGTGGTCGCGAACCAGAAGGGCGGGGTCGGCAAGACGACCTCCACCGTGAACCTCGCGGTCGCGCTCGCACTGGGAGGTCAGCGGGTCCTGGTGGTCGATCTGGACCCGCAGGGCAACGCGTCGACCGCCCTGGCCGTCGATCATCGCCGCGGAACACCCTCGTCGTACGACATGCTCGTGGATGGCCTCCCGGTGGCCGAGGTCGTCCAGCAACACCCGGACATCCCGGGTCTCTTCGTCGTCCCGGCCACCATCGATCTGGCCGGCGCCGAGATCGAGCTGGTCAGCGTGGTGGCTCGTGAGAGCAGGTTGCGCAAGGCTCTCGCCGCCTATGACCCGATCGGTGCCGATTCAGAGGAGCGCCTCGACTACGTGCTCATCGACTGCCCGCCGTCGTTGGGTCTGCTGACCCTGAACGCGCTGGTCGCCGGCGAGGAGATGCTGATCCCGATCCAGGCCGAGTACTACGCCCTGGAGGGCCTGGGCCAGTTGATCGAGACCGTCGAGATGGTCCGAGCCCACCTGAACCAGGCGTTGTCGATCTCCACCATCCTGATCACCATGTACGACGGCCGCACCAACCTGGCTGCCGGTGTGGCCGAGGAGGTGCGCGAGCACTTCAAGGACCAGGTCCTGCGGACCGCGATCCCGCGTTCGGTGCGGGTCTCGGAGGCACCGAGCTACGGCCAGAGCGTGATGACCTACGATCCGGGATCTCCGGGCGCGCTCAGCTACCTCGAAGCGGCGCGCGAGATGGCGATCAAGGGAGCAGCGGTATGAGCGAGAAGCGGCGCGGGCTCGGTCGGGGACTGGGCTCCCTGATTCCGACACAGCCGGAGGCCGACGAGGCCGCTGCCGCGCACGCCGCCGGGGAAGCTCCTGAACCTGGCTCGGTCGCCGGCGCCTACTTCGCCGAACTTCCGATCGCCTCGATCACGCCCAACACCCGCCAGCCCCGTCAGGTGTTCGACGAGGAGGCGATGGCTGAGCTCGTCGGATCCATCAAGGAGATCGGACTCCTGCAGCCGATCGTGGTCCGGCGCGTCGCCGACGACCGGTACGAGCTGATCATGGGCGAGCGCCGTTGGCGTGCGACCAGGGAGGCCGGTCTCGAGACCATCCCGGCGATCGTCCGTCAGACCCAGGACGACGACATGCTCCGCGATGCGCTCCTGGAGAACCTGCACCGGTCCCAGCTCAACGCGCTAGAAGAGGCCGCGGCCTACCAGCAGCTGCTCGACGACTTCGGCTGCACCCATGAGGAGCTCTCCTCACGGATCGGTCGCAGCCGACCGCAGATCAGCAACACGTTGCGACTGCTCAAACTCTCTCCGGCCGTCCAGCGACGGGTTGCCGCCGGTGTGCTGTCGGCAGGTCATGCACGGGCACTGCTGGGCGTCGCGGACGCGGCCGCCCAGGACCGACTCGCAGGCAGGGTCGTCGCGGAGGGCATCTCGGTCCGCGGTCTGGAAGAGATCGTCGCGGTCGGCGGGGCCACCGACGGCGATGGCCAGACCGCCCGGGTCAAGGCCAGGCGCCCCTCAGCGCCCGGCCTGGCCGACCTCAACGAGCGCCTGTCCGACCGTCTCGACACCCGGGTCAAGGTGACCCTGGGCAGGTCCAAGGGGCGCATCGCGATCGAGTTCGCATCCCTTGCCGACCTCGAGCGGATCGTCGGTGTGATCGACCCGCGCAACCGCGACGACAGGTCGATCTAGATCCTAAGCGATATGTAGATAAGTCGACAAAGCGCTTAAGCAAGATATCGAGCCAGAGCGCTGACCTGCAGGTTCACCGGTCAGGAGCGCTTCTGGGCCTTGCGCTCGGCGCGCTTGCGTCGTTCCTCGGCGTACATCGCCGCCGCCTCCTCCGGAGTCGGCGCGGAGCCGCCGTGGGACGCCGGGAGCCACCAGGATCCCGGTGGCTGCTCCTCGGCAGGGTGCGCTGTGATCAGCCGGTCGAGCATGGCCTCCATCCGGGACTGGAGTTCCTTGGTGACCACGTTCGGGTTGTCCTCGGGCGTCGGGTGCATCGGCTCGCCGACCTCGACCCCGATCGTCTTGTGCCGGCTGAAGTCGCGCGGCTTGCCCTTGGTCAGGATGCGTTGGGTACCCCACAGCACGATCGGGATCAACGGAACGCCTGCGTCCGCCGCGATCCGGACGGCGCCGGTCTTCAGGGGCTGGAGCTCGAAGCTCTGCGAGATCGTCCCCTCGGGAAAGATGCCGACGATCTCGCCGGCGTCCAGGTAGCGCCTGGCTTCCTCCATCCCGCCCTGTCCCGAGGACCGGTCGATCGCGATGTGGTGGAACGACCGCATCACCGGGCCTCCTACCCGATGGTCGAAGACCTCCTTCTTGGCCATGAACCGGGTCAGCCGGCCGCGCTCGGCGCCCGGGTAGCCCGCCATCACGTAGTCGACGAACGAGAGGTGGTTGACCGCGAGCAGGGCGGGGCCCTCGGTGGGGATGTGCTCCTGACCGGTCATGTTGATGGTGATGTCACCGAGCCGGAACCAGGTCCTGGCGGCCGCTATGACCACGGGGTAGACGATGTCGCGCATGGGACCGGTCCTCGAACGTGGGGAAGTGTTGCCCCGATCGTGTCATGTGGCAGATAACCCCGGCGAGTCCGAGCCCGGCTCTGCGAGACTGGCCGCATGCGCCGCATCGTCCAGAGCCGGAAGCTCCAGCACGTCCGCTACGACGTACGAGGTCCGATCCTGGTCGAGGCACAGCGGCTCGAGGCCGAAGGGCACAAGATCCTCAAGCTGAACATCGGCAACCCGGCCCCGTTCGGCTTCGAGGCGCCCGAGGCGATCGTCGCCGACATGGTGCACAACCTGCCCGAGGCCCAGGGCTACTCCGACTCCCGCGGCATCTACTCCGCTCGTACGGCGGTCGCGCAGTACTACCAGGGTCGCGGACTGACCGACACCCAGGTCGACGACGTGTTCATCGGCAACGGAGTCTCCGAGCTGATCAGCCTGGTCCTGCAGGCGTTCCTCGACGACGGCAACGAGATCCTCGTTCCTGCTCCGGACTACCCGCTGTGGACCGGCGCGGTGACCCTGTCCGGCGGTACTCCCGTGCACTACCGGTGCGATGAGGAGAACGGCTGGAACCCGGACCTGGCCGACATCGAGGCGAAGATCACCCCCAACACCCATGGGTTGGTGATCATCAACCCGAACAACCCGACCGGCGCCGTCTACAGCGAGGAGGTCGTACGCGGCCTCGTCGACATCGCGCGGCGGCACGAGCTGGTCGTCTTCAGCGACGAGATCTACGAGAAGATCATCTTCGACGACGCGGTGCACCGGCACAGTGCGACCTACGCGGGCGACGACGTGCTCTGCCTGACCTTCAGCGGTCTGTCCAAGGCGTACCGGGTGTGCGGCTACCGTGCCGGCTGGGTGATGATCTCGGGACCCCGGCACATGGCCGAGGACTTCCTCGAGGGCCTGACCCTGCTCGCGAACATGCGGATGTGCTCCAACGTGCCCGCGCAGCACGCCATCCAGACGGCGCTGGGTGGCTACCAGTCCGTCAACGAGTACATCGTCCCGGGTGGCAGGTTCTACGAACAGTCCAAGGCTGCCAGCGCGATGCTCAACGAGATCGACGGCGTGACCTGTGTCGAGCCGCAGGGGGCGCTGTACTGCTTCCCGAAGCTCGACACCGAGATGTTCGGCATCGTCGACGACGAGAAGTTCGTGATCGAGCTGCTCAGGGCCAAGAAGATCCTGGTTACGCACGGGACCGGCTTCAACTGGTTCGAGCCGGACCACTTCCGGCTCGTGACGCTGCCCGACATGGACACCCTGACCGACGGGATCGGCCGGATCGCTGACTTCCTCGGCACGCTGCGGCAGTAGCCCTACGATGATCGGGTGGCCCGCAAGGTCGAACGCCTGACCCTGGACAACCTCGCCCGGTTGCCCGGTCACTGTTCGTCGTGCACCTTCTGGGAGTTCGATCCGGTACGGCGCGGCCAGATCCGTGGGCACGAAGCCGAGGAGAAGGCAGCCTGGGTCTCCTCCATGCTGCGCGAGTGGGGGTCGGTCGGGCGCGTGATCAGCGTCGACGACCAGGTCGTCGGCCACGTGCTCTGGGCGCCGGCGCTGCATCTGCCTGGGGCCGACGGCTTCGCCACCGCTCCGGTGAGTCCGGATGCGGTCCTGCTGGCGAGCGCCTACATCGATCCCGGCTTCCGCGGCCAGGGCCTGGCCCGGGTCCTGATCCAGTCGATGGCCAAGGACCTGATCCGCCACGGCGGGATCGGAGCCGTCGAGGCGTTCGGGGCTCACCGCCCGCGCGAGGGAAGCTGCGTACTGCCCACGGACTTCCTGCTCGCCGTCGGGTTCCGCACGCATCGTGCGCACGCGCGAAACCCGCGGATGCGGATGGACCTGCGGACCACGCTGACGTGGCGGCGCGAGTTCGAGGCCGCGGCCGAGAAGCTCCTCGGTGGACTCAAGCGACCAGTACGGCATCCCGCTCCGCACCCGGCGCCGCGGGCCGCCGGGCAGGCGGTCAGTGCGCCGGCTCCGCGCCCAGCGCCGCGCGCAGCTCACTGAGACGCAGGACTCCCGTGTGCGCGTCCGTCTCCGGGCTGAGGTAGAACCGCTGGACGGCGACCACGACCGCCTCGGCGAGCACGTCGCGGAAGCCGGGATCACCGAGGCGCCGGGCATCGCCCGGGTTCGACAGGTAGCCAGCGTCGAGCTGGACGGCCGGCATCCGGGTGCGGCGCAGGAACTCCCACGCCTTGGGGTGGCAGCGCAGGTCGACCAGGTCGGTGCGTGCGACGATCTCGCGCTGGACCAGGCTCGCGAACCGCTCGCCCGTCGAGGACCTGGTGTTGTGCTTGTCCGAACCGAAGAAGTACGTCGCGACCCCGCACGCATCCGGGTTCGAGGACGCGTCGACGGCCAGTGAGACGCACAGGTGTGCGTGCGCCCGGTTGGCGAAGGTCGCCCGCTCGAACTCCTCGACGTGCTCGCTCTCGTCGGTGTCCGGCGCACGGTGCCGACCGGTCCGGGAAGCAGTCAGGAACGCCTGGACACCGGTGGCGACCAGACGACCCTCGATCCGCGCGGCAAGGTCGTGCACGATCTCGGCGGCAGGCGCGAGGTACTCGGCGGGGAGGTGCAGGCCGCGGGACGGGTCGATCACCACGATCTTGCCGCCCAGCTGGGGCCCGGCGTCGCGGATCCGCTCCTGGGCGCGCATCGCGTTGGGTGCACCGCCGCTGACCATCGGGGCAAGCTGGGCGAGCATCTTGAGGGTGAATGGTCCGCAGGTGCCATCGGCCGGGACTCCGACGTTGCGCTGGAACTCGCGCAGGCCGGCTTCGGTCTCGGCACCGAAGTAGCCGTCGACCCGACCGATCTTGAATCCCAGCTCGAGCAGCCGGCGCTGCAACGCATACACGTCGTCCCCGGCCATCAGGTTGCCCGGGAGGTACGTCAGGATCCGGTCGCCGAGGGTCCACCGGGCCTCGTCGAGGCGACGGAAGGTGGCCTGCCCGACCATCCCGTCGACGTGCAGCCCGCGCTGCTGCTGGAAGGTGCGTACCGCGAGCTCCACGCCCTCGTCGTACGACGTCGGGAGATCACCCTCCAGGAAACCCGCCTGGGCAAGGAGATCCACGATCTGCGAGACCGCGGGACCGGCGTCACCGCGACGGAAGGTCGTGTCCAACGCAGTCCTCCCGATTCGTTGCCCGCGCACGCAGGTCCACTCAAACAGAACGGACGCCGGGAACACTAGCCCGACAGAAGAATCGGGGGCTTCCGGCGTCCGTGGTGGCTCGGGGTGTGGTCAGCCGATGATGTCCGCGAGCTCGCGCAGCAGCGCCGCCTTGGGCTTGGCACCGACGATCTGCTTGACCACCTCGCCGCCGACGTACACGTTGAGCGTCGGGATGCCGGTGACGCGGTACGTCGCGGGGGTGACGGGGTTCTCGTCGACATTCATCTTCACCAGGCGCAGCTTGTCGCTGTGCTCCTTGGCGATCTCGTCGAGGATCGGCGCGACCTGGCGGCAGGGACCGCACCACTCGGCCCAGAAGTCCACGAGCACGGGGGTCTCGGACTTGAGGACCTCGGTCTCGAAGTCGGCGTCGGTGACGGCCTGAAGGTCGGCCATGGTTGCTCCTCGGTTGGCTCGGTGGTGGCTACTGATGATTGAACACGGCGCCGGGGACAAAGATTCCCACGCCGCAGGGTCTCAGGCGTGTGCTGCGACCGCCTGGTGAGCGGCGTGCTCCAGGTCGGCCAGGAACCGCTCGGCGTCCAGGGCTGCGGCACATCCGCTGCCGGCCGCGGTGATCGCTTGACGGTAGGTGTGGTCGACCAGGTCGCCGCAGGCGAACACCCCGGACAGGTTGGTCCGGGTACTGCGGTCGGAGACGAGGACGTAGCCCTCATCGTCGAGGTCGACCTGACCGCCGAGCAGCTCGGAACGCGGGTCGTGACCGATGGCGATGAACAGGCCGGTCGCGTCCAGCTCCCGGGTCTCACCGGTGACGGTGTCCTTCAGCGTCACCCCGGTGAGCTTGTCGTCACCGTGGATGTGCTCGACCGCGGAGTTCCAGGCGATGTCGATCTTCGGGTCGGCCAAAGCGCGCTCCGCCATGATCTTCGAGGCCCGCAGCTCGTCTCGTCGGACGATCAGGGTCACCTTGGACCCGAACCGCGACAGGAACGTCGCCTCCTCGACCGCCGAGTCGCCACCGCCGACCACGGCGATGTGCTGCTCGCGGAAGAAGAACCCGTCGCAGGTCGCACACCAGGAGACGCCGTGGCCCGAGAGCCGGTCCTCGTCGGGGTTGCCGAGCTTCTTGTAGCCCGAGCCCATCGCCAGGATCACGGCTTTGGCCGTGAAGGTGCCCTCCTCGGTGCGGACGATCTTGATGTCGCCGGTCAGGTCGACCTCGATCACGTCGTCGGTGACCAGCTCGGCACCGAACCGCTCTGCCTGGGCGCGCATCTCGTCCATCAGCGCCGGACCCTGGATCCCGTCCCGGAAGCCCGGGAAGTTCTCGACCTCGGTGGTGTTCATCAAAGCGCCACCGGCGGTGACCGCGCCCTCGAACACGAGCGGCTCGAGGTTCGCACGGGCGGCGTACACGGCCGCGGTGTACCCGGCCGGGCCGGAGCCGATGATGATCACGTTGCGCGGTGCGTCGGACATGTGGTGCCTGCTCTCACTGGGACTGGTGGCAGAACGAATCCTAGGCACCGGCCATTCCCGGCCGCGTCCGTGTCCGCGGGTGCGTGTGTCAGCCCGGCACGGTGGTGTGGGCGAGCACGTGGGTCCCGTCACAGGACCACGCCTCGACCAGCTGGCTGCCGCCCGACACAGGGTGCAGGACCAGGGTGGCCGGCTGGCCGTCCAGGGTGATCGGGACGATCTCCGCAGCGCTGACAACCGGGGTGACGCAGGTGGCCGCAGACTTCGGTGTGGCGACCGGCGCGGCGGGCGCCGGGTAGGGGCTCGGCGGCGACGGAACTCCGCTGGCGGTCGTGCCGCTGCTCGCACCGGCGCTTCCAGAGCCGCTCGAGGCGGCGGCCCCGCCAGCGGCCGCGTACGTGGCATTCGCCGAGACGAAGACGGCCGCCTGGCGCGCGAAGCCTGTTGTGGTGAACGAGGTGACCCGCTGAGCCGCGAGGTCGTTCGGGTTGCTCAGGGTGTCCGGACTCGCTGCCAGCGGGTTCAAGCCGGTCTGCGCCGACGGCGTCGTCGTCAGCGGGCTGCGCTCGCTGGTCGCCGTGCTCGCCGACGCGGCGCTGTTCGGCGGGGTATGCGTGCTCCGGTTCGCCAGACCGAAGGCGAGTCCGCCGCCGCCCAGCCCGACCACGACCACGGCAGCGGCGGCCACCAGGAGTCGGGGGCGCACGACGCGGTGCCGCAGCGCGACGACCTCGGCGAGCGGCTGGTCGGCGACCGGGGCCGGTCCGCGCAGCTCGGCGAGGGTCGCATCGAGGCGCGCCACGACCTCGGCGGGCACCGGTTCGTCCGCGCGTGCGTCGCGGAGCAGGGCCCGGATGGCGTCATGGGAGGGATCGTCGAAGGACGGTTCGACGTTGTCGTCACCGGTCATCGCGCACCCCCTCTGGTCGTGGTCCTGTCGTCCATTGCCTTCTCACCCTCTGACGCGTTCGGGGCTTCTGCGGTTCCGGTGACCCCGGTCTCACGCAGGATGCCGGCGAGGCGATGGCGCCCTCGCGCACAACGACTCTTCACCGTCCCGGCGGGGCAGCCGAGCATCCGCGCGGCCTCCTCGACGGGGTAGCCCTCCATGTCGACCAGGACGAGCGCCGCCCGCTGGTCGGGTGGAAGAGCGGCCAGTGCTGCCAGGACAGCCGAGCGCTGGTCGCTGCGCACGGCCTCGAGCTCGGGATCGGCCGAAACCGAGGTCTCCACGACGAGCGTTCCGCGGGCGGCGTGCGTCTCGAGGTCGTCGGGCAGGGGCTGTGCCGCGCGTACCTTGTTGCGCCGGAGTCGGTCCAGGCTGGCGTTGACGACGATCCGGTGCAGCCAGGTCGTCACCATCGCGTCTCCCCGGAAGTCGGCGAGCCGCGAGTAGGCGGAGATCATCGCTTCCTGCAACGCATCGGCGGCATCCTCGCGGTTGCCGGTCGTCCGCAGGGCGACGGCCCAGAGACGATCACGGTGCCGGGTGAACAGGACGCTGAAGGCATCGGGGTCGCCGCCCGCATGGGCCAGGACGAGGGCCGCGTCGTCGAGGTCGTCGAGGTCGGTCATCCCCGGACCGTGATCTCGGCGATCGCACCCTGGAAGCCCCCGGGGACGGCCGGAAGCTTGGTCAGCCAGATCAGCAGGTAGCGCGTATGGATCGTCGGCGTGATCGGGATCGCGGCCGACGTCCCGGTCGCCGTGAAGCCTGCGACCCGCTGGGTGTCCGCGAGCTCGACCGGGGGGTCGTTGACGCCCGGCGCCGTCGCGTAGAGCTCGAGCCCGGTCGGCGAGCCGATGAGCTTCAGCTCGACCGAGGAGACGGCGTGGTCCGAGCCGAGGTCCACGACCAGGCCGACGCCGCTCTTGAGCCCGCCGAGGCGAGGGTCGCCCACGTAGACCATGGTGTGCCAGGCGGTCGCCGGGTTGCCGTCGATCGCCCGGCCGACCTGGTTGGGGTTCTCGCGCGGCGGGTCGCCCTCGGGGTCGAAGTCGCCGGCACCGACGATCGGGATCGGGGTCCCGGTGAGTACCGGCGCCGGTGTCGTGACCGTGGCTGTCGGCGGACCCGTCGCGGACGCGCCGGCAGAGCCCGCGGGCTGGTTCTTGTCGCGACCCCAGGTGTAGGCCAGGTACGACCCAGCGGCGATCGCCAGGACGAGCACGATGATCAGCGCGAGGCGCAGCCAGCGTCGACCGGTGCGGTAGTTCGGCTCGGCCGAATCCTCGTGGTCCTCGAACATCCACCGGTCTGGACGCGGCTCGGCGGGCGGCGGGGGTGTGCCGGGCTGCGTGGGAGCGGACACGGGTGGCGGCGGCACGGACCCGGGCGGTACCCGCCGCTCCTGATCGGCGAAGAGGGGACGATCCTGCGGCTGCTCGAAGGGAGGCGGCGGCGGGGCGGGAGTCCACTCCTCGGGCTCGAGGAACTCGATGGCCAGCTCGTCGAGCATGGCCGCTGAGGCCATCGTTGCCTCGGGGTCGACGAGCGGGGGTGACGGCGGGTCGGCCACCGGCACGGGCCCCGCGGTCGGGCCAGAGAAGGGTGCCGCGAAAGGTGCCGCGGGTGCCGTCGCCACCGGGTCTGCCGGGTCGCCGAGGGAGACCGGATCCGGCGGTGACGGCTCGTCGTGCATGCTCGGCAGATCCAAGGGTGCGACCGCAGCCGGGTCGCCCACGTAGTCGCTCAGCGCGGCGGCGACCTCGAAGGCCGTCTCGATCGGCATCGAGTGCTCGGATGCCTCCTTGTTCAGGACCCGGTCGCAGATCGCGTCGAGCGTGCGAGGCACACCGGCCCGGACCTGGCGCGGACGCATCGGACGGCTGCCCACCCGCGGTGCCGGGGGCAGTCCCGACGGAGCGACGCCGGGCCAGCGCCCGGTCAGGGCGGCGTACAGGATGCCGGCGAGGTCGACCACGTCTGCCTCGCGCGGGCCGATCGGTCCGTACGGCGACGGGGTGGTGGTGCGCTCGAAGGCGGCATTGACCACGAAGCCGATGATCTTGACGGCGCCCGCCTCGGTGACCAGGACCGCCTCGGGGTTGAGCCGTCCGTGGTATTCCCCGCGGGCGTGGGCCGCGGCGATCGCCTCGGCGACCTCCCGCGTCAACCACGCCGCCCGCATCGGGGGCAGGGTTCCCCGGGCCAGCATCACGTCGAGCGAGACCCCCTCGCCCCACTCGTTGATGACCCAGGTGAGGCCGTCGACGTCGGCGCAGTCCAGGACGCGCAGGAAGTGCGGTTCGGTGACCCCGGCAGACCGGCGCGCGGCCTCGAGGACCGGCGCGGCCCTCGGGTCCGAGCTCGCGACCACGTGGACCGCGACGCTGCGCGCCAGCACCGTGTCGGTGGCACGCCAGAACCGAGCCCCGTCCTGCTCCGAGAGCAGGTCGTCCAGGCGATAACGGCCGGCCAGCATCGTGCCGGGGGTCATCGATGTCGGGGGCATGCGTCCGGTGTGCTCCGTCCTCCGCGGCCGTGGCGAGGACCCCATCGTAGGGGCGTCGAGGTCGAGGACGTCACCGGTGACGCCCGCGGGATCCGAATCGTTGCGTGGCCAGTCGGGTGACCTGGTCGACCTCGATGATCCGGAACATCCTGGCGAGGGCGAGGTAGGTCCCCAGGCCGACCGAGCCCACGACGCTGAGTCGCAGCAGGACCGCGAACTTGTTGGCGCTCGCGAGGACCTGGTCGGCGCCCTCGCGCGCGATCCACGCAGCCCCCGCCGCGAGGATCACGACGATGCCGATCCGGATCCCGAACCGGATCAGCGACTGCGTCCCGAGTCCGCCCACGGCGACCGAGAGCTGGCGGTAGGACAGGGCCGCCCCGACGGCGTACGAGATCGAGTACGCCAGCACCAACCGGGGCGCGGTGTCGATCGCGTTCACGTGGTGGGTCAGCGCCACGGCAGCCACGATGTTGACGACCGAGATCACGCACTGGATGAAGAACACCCGGCGGTTTTCCTCGAGGGCGTAGAAACCGCGCAGGACCAGGTAGTGGCTGGTGAAGAAGAAGGTCCCGATCGTGAACAGGGACAAGGTCGGGACGAAGTTGCCGTAGGTGTGTGCGGCCGCTCCCCAGCCGAAGACCAGGCTGGCCAGGTAGGGAGCCACGATGGGGGTCAGCACGAGCAGCGGCAGCACGAGCGCGTAGGTGGAACGCATCGTGGCGTTCACGGCCGAGGCCACCGACAGCAGGCGGCCGTCGGCGGCGAAACCTGACAGGCGCGGCAGCACCGCGGTGGCCAGGGACACCGTGATGATCGCGTGCGGGACCATCACGAGCAGGTAGGCGTTGGAGTAGATGGTGAACCCGGTTCCACCCGAGGCGGAGCCGGTGGACGCCAGTCTCACCACGACGGTGAAGGCGACCTGGTTCACGATCACGAACAGCACGGTCCACACGCCGAGGCGCAACGTCTGGCCGAGGCCGGTCCCCTTGAAGTCGAATCGCGGGCGGTACCTGAAGCCCGTGCGGCGCAGGTACGGGACGAGGATCGCGAACTGCGCCACGATGCCGAGGGTCGACCCGAGGCCCAGCAAGGCCTCGGCTCCCGAGGAGTAGCCGATCGCGTTCCGGTCGGCCCCGACCGTGACCAGGTACGCGATGATCACCAGGACGGAGATGACGTTGTTGGCGATCGGCGCCCACATCATCGGACCGAAGCTGCGACGCGTGACCAGAACCTGCCCGACCAGCACGAACATCCCGTAGAAGAAGACCTGCGGCATGCAGTAGCGCGCGAAGGTGATGATCGAATCGCGTTCGACCGCGTGGCTCGCGTCGAGGTAGGACGGGTCGACCAGCAGCCGCATCACCAGCGGCGTGGCGACGACCAACAGCACCGAGACCAGCCCGAGGAAGAGGGCGGCCAGCGTGATCACCCGGTTCGTGTACGCCGTCCCGCCGTCCGCGTCGTTGCCGATCGCCCGAACCAGCTGGGGCACGAGCACAGCGTTGAAGACGCCCCCGGCGAGCAGGATGTAGAGCATGTTCGGGATGGTGTTGGCGATGTTGAAGATGTCGGCGTGCAGCCCGTCGCCCAGGGCCGCGACCAGCAGGCCGGTTCGCAGGTAGCCGGTGAGCCGCGAGACCAGCGTCCCGGCGGCCATCACGGCACTCGAGCCGAGCATGCTCGGTTCGCGCTCGATGCCTGACGCCCCGGTGCTCACGCGAGGGTTCCGGCGCGACGCAGGAGCCGTTCGCGGATGCGCTGGCGGATGCGGCGGCCGACCAGGATGACGAGCACCAGCGCGCCGGCGGCCAGGACGCCCCAGATCAGGTTGCCGACCTGGCTGGTGCGCAGGCTGAAGGTCAACGGGGTGCCGGCCGCCTGGCCGTTGCTCGTCACCGGGACCAGCGTCACCTCCGTGACTCCGATCGACGACGCGTCGGCCCGCAGCCGCAGCACGGTGTGCTCGCCCGCCGCCATCTTGATCGGCTTGATGGGCTCGATGTGCACGTCGCCTGTCGAGGTCCGGGCGCTGATGCCGACGGTGATCGGCTGGTCGAGCCCGTTGACCAGAGTCACGGCCAGGGTCCCCGATCCACCGGAGAGGGTGACGAAGTCGGTGCCGAGGACCCCCACCTTGGCCATCGTGGCGCGCAGGTCGTCGTTGGTCGCGGCGGCCTGGTTGCGGGCTGCCAGCTGGTCACCACGGGCGTGATAGGACACCGAGTCGAGAGCGAAGCCGGGAACGGCGTGCCCGACGGTGTTGGTCGACCGCAGGAGCCGGTTCAGCACGTTGCCCGTGGTGACGAGGCTCTGGGCCACCTTGACGTTCGCGTTGCGGACCTCCTGGCGTCGCGCGCTGGTGGGATAGCCGAGCGGAGCGGCGATGGTCGGCGTACCGGCTGCCGCGCTGGGATCGAGCCCGACCAGGTTGAGCCACGGCACGTCGAGGCCGGCGAAGAAGTTCGACTGCTGCCAGTCGGTACCCGGATCCCAGCCGGCAGGCAGGGAGATGACCAGCGGTCCGCCTGAGGGGTCCTGGGTGCTCAGCGCGGCGTCGGAGATGATCTGCTGCCGCAGCGCCAGGGGCGCCAGCGGGTCGGTCGGCCCGGGGCCGCCAGTTGAGGCTTTGGCGTCGGTGAAGACCAGGTTCTGGCTCTTGCCGGTCCGCCAGATCGTCCGAGTCCGCGGTGCCGCGTGGTCGGAGACCAGGACGACCGTCTCAGGCTGGATGCTGCTCAGGGAGGCGTCGTCGAGCCATCCGTCCGGTGGCGCCACGGCTGGCAGCGCTGGGATGTTGAGTGAGCTGAACGTCTGGGCGGCGAGCCTTGCAGCGAGCTTCAGCAGCGTCGGTCGATGGCGGGCCAGCGCGGAGACGTCCGGATCGGCGTATCCCAGGCCCAGGGCCGTGTGCGCGCGGGCAGCTGCGATCACCTGGACGAGCCAGGCCGCGGCGTTGGTCTGGTCGGTCAGGTTCGGCCGCACCTGGGACCTCGACGGGCTCGCGGTACTGGTCGGCTTGGTGCTCGTGCCCAGCGAGAGTGGAGGATTGCCGGCGCTGAGGTCGGCCACGGCGTCGAGCACGGCAGGGTCGAGCAGCACCGTCTCTGACAGGGCTCCGGCGGAGGAGAGGAAGCCGGCGATCCGGCCCAGACGGCCCGTCGGTGCCAGTGAGTCCGACCATCCCGACGCGTCCACAAGGCGGCCGGTCGCATCTCGTCGGACCTCCTCACGCACGGGTACGACGATCGCTGCTGATGCGTGCGCGTTCGCGACGGTGACCCGCGGGATGAACGTACGGGCCCGACCGTCGGCGAGTGAGTCACTGCCCGCAGAGTTCGTGCCGAGGGCGTGCACACCGATCCAGTAGACCCCGTCCTGGCCGTCGGTGGGCAGGTCCGCGACCCGGACTGCGATCCGGAAGCTCGTGTGCTCACCGGGAACGAGGTCGCCGATCGAGGCGAAGTCGCCCGGCGTCGTGATCCGGTTGCCGACCTCGGTCGCCGGGTCGGAGGCGGCGGCCTCGGCCAGCTGGTCGCGGGCGGTGATCGGCGTGTAGCTGATGAACGGGTAGACGTTGATCGACGTCCACGGCTCGGAGGAGCTGTTCGTGACCGTGCCCTGGAGCACGACCTTGCCGCGCTTGGGCAGCGTCGAGGGACTCATGCTGATCAGCTGCACCGTCAACGGCGACGCCTCGGTCGTGGCCGCGTGCCCCGCCCGCGCCGCGGCCGGTCCGGCGACCGGAAGCAGCAACGTGACCAGGCCGAGGATCAGGCCCAGGACCGGCCACGGAGTCCGTCGCGGGTTGCGCCCCGTGCCGCTCGACCCGGTTCGCGTCGGGGGCGAAGTGCTGGCACGGGTCACACGGGCGATGCTAACGAGTCCGGGCACTACAGTTGTCTCCCGTGTCCGAGGAGTCCCAGAGGGAAACGCAGAGGGAAACGCAGAACGAGCCGCTGAACATCTCCCGCGCTCAGGCTCGTGCCGTTTCCGAACTGCTCCGGATGGCTCCGGTGATCGACGAGCTCGGCGAGCGGTTCGCCGCCGCGGGGGAGCAGATCGCGCTGGTCGGCGGGCCGGTGCGCGACGCGATGCTCGGCCGGCTGCAGAACGACCTCGATTTCGCGACCTCCGCGCGCCCGGAGGTCACGGAGAGATTGATCAAGGGCTGGGCAGACGCGGTCTGGGACATCGGTCGCGATTTCGGCACGATCGGGTGCCGTCGCGGCGAGTGGCAGATCGAGATCACGACGTACCGGTCCGAGTCCTACGACGCGAGCAGCCGCAAGCCGGACGTGTCCTACGGCGACGAGCTCGCCGGCGACCTGGTCCGGCGCGACTTCACCGTCAACGCAATGGCGATCGGCCTGCCCGGCCAGGTCTTCACCGATCCGTACGGCGGCATCGTGGACCTGGCGAACAGGGTCCTGCGCACGCCAGGACGCCCGGAGGACTCGTTCACCGACGACCCGCTGCGGATGATGCGCGCGGCCAGGTTCACCGCTCAGCTCGGCTTCACCGTGACCGACGACGTCCGGGCTGCGATGACCGCGATGGCCGAGCGGATCACGATCATCTCCGCCGAGCGGGTCCGCGACGAGCTGGTCAAGCTGATCTGCGCGCCTGACCCGAGGGCTGGGCTGCTGCTGCTGGTCGAGACGGGGCTCGCGGCGTACGTCCTGCCCGAGCTGCCCGCCCTGGCGCTGGAGCGCGACGAGCACCACCGGCACAAGGACGTGTACGAGCACACCCTGACCGTGCTCGAGCAGTCGATCGCGCTGGAGGACCGGCTGCCGGGAGGCGGGCCGGACTTCGTCTCCCGGTTCGCTGCGCTGATGCACGACGTCGGCAAGCCACGGACCCGCAAGTTCGCCGACGACGGCGTGGTCACCTTCCACCACCACGACGTCGTGGGCGCGAAGATGACGAAGAAGCGGATGGTCGCGCTGCGCTTCTCCTCCGAGCAGGTCAACGACGTCTGCAAGCTGGTCGAGCTGCACCTGCGCTTCCACGGGTACGGCGACGGGCAGTGGACCGACTCGGCAGTACGCCGCTACGTCCGCGACGCAGGCCCCCTGCTGGACCGGCTGCACATCCTGACCCGGGCCGACTGCACCACGCGCAACCAGCGCAAGGCCGAACGACTCCGCCGAACCTACGACGAGCTCGAGGAGCGGATCGCCGTGCTCTCGGAGCAGGAGGAGCTCGCCTCGATCCGCCCCGACCTCGACGGCAACCAGATCATGGAGATCCTCGGCCTCGGCGCCGGGCCCGAGGTGGGCGCGGCGTACCGGTACCTGCTCGAGCTGCGCCTCGACAACGGCCCGATGTCGTACGACGACGCCCGGACCGCGCTGCTGGCCTGGGCCGCTGCCCGTAGGTCCTAGGGCGCCACCTCAGCTGATGTGCAGGGTGAGGCTGACCTCGGTCGAGCTGAGCCCGGTGCTGGTCTCCTTGAAGGTCACCTTGATGACGAAGTCCCCACCCTGCAACGGGGTTCCGGTCAGGGTGCCGTCGGGGTGGAAGCCCATACCGAGCGGCAGGAATTGAGTCGACGTCGACCACGTGCCCACCGGGGCTCCGACCGTCTGGAGCTGGAACGAGTACGGCTGGGCGAACGCGCCGTTCGGCAGGCTTGTGGTGGCGATCACCGGGGTGTCCTGGTTCACGTGCAGCACCAGCGTCTTGCTGGTCGCGGCCAGACCGGTGCTGGTCTGGGTGAAGTTGATCGTCACCGAGGTGTCGCCGGCGTTGGTCGGTGTCCCCGAGATCACGCCGGTGGACGCATCGAGGCTCAGCCCGGCAGGCAGCGGCGAGGCCGACCAGGTGCCGGCCGGGCTGCCCACCACGGCCAGCTGGGTCGAGTAGGCGCGGAACCGGTTGGCGCTCGGCAGGGCGGACGTCGCGATCACCGGAGGCGTGGCCTCGTTGACGTGCAGCGTGAGGGTCTTCGGCGCCGCCGCCAGACCGGAGTCGGTCTGGGTGAAGCCGATCACCACGCTGGTGTCACCGGTCGTGGTCGGTGTCCCGGAGATGATGCCCGTGCTCGGGTCCAGGCTCAGTCCGGCCGGCAGCGGTGTCGCGGACCAGGTGCCCGGCGGGTTGCCGGTCGCGGTCAGGGTCGTGGTGTACGCGGTGCCGCGGGTGCCGTCGGGCAGGCTTCCGGTGCTGATCACCGGAGGTGCTGCCTGGTTGACCAGGAGCGGCAGCGTCTTCGGGTTCGAGGCCAGTCCGGTGCTGGTCTGGGTGAAGCCGATCACCACGTCCGTGGTGCCGGTGCCGGTCGGCGTTCCGGAGATGACGCCGGTCCTCGCGTTGAGCGACAGCCCGGCCGGCAGCGGTGTCGCGGTCCAGGTGCCGTCAGGGTTGCCGGTCACGGTCAGGGTCGTCGTGTACGGCGTGAGGCGGGTGCCGACCGGCAGGCTGCTCGTGCTGATCACCGGTGCGGGTGCCTCGTTGACGTGCAGGTTGAGCGTCTTCGGCGTCGCACTCAGGCCGGTACTGGTCTGGGTGAAGCCGATGACCACGGCGGTGTCGCCGACGACTGATGGCGTACCGGAGATGACGCCCGTGCTGGGGTCCAGGGTGACGCCGGCCGGGAGCGGCGAGGCGGTCCAGGTGCCAGCCGGGTTGCCGACCGCGGTGAGCGGTGCGGTGTACGGCGAGGTCCTGATCCCGTCCGGCAGGCTCGACGTCGCGATCACCGGGTTGTTCGACGTGCCGACCTGCAGGAGCAGGGTCACCTGGGCGGCCGGGAGGCCCGTGCTGGTCTGGGTGAAGTTGATGGCTACGTTGGTGCTGGTCGCGCCGTTCGAGGGCGTCCCGGAGATGATGCCGGTGCCGGAGTCGATCGACAGCCCGGCCGGGAGCGGCGAGGCAGTCCAGGTGCCAGCGGGGTTGCCCGTCGTCGAGACGGTGAGCTGCACGGGGCCGTAGGCCGAGCCCTGCTCGCTGACCGGCAGGCTGTTCGTCGTGATCACCGGGGCCGCCGCCTGGTTGACGTGCAGGCTGAGCGTCTTGGGCGCGGCGCTCAGGCCGGTGTTGGTCTGGGTGAAGCCGACGACGATGTTGGTGTCGCCAATGGTGTCGGGCGTACCGAGGATGACGCCGTTATGGGGATCCGGCATCGACAAGCCATGAGGCAGTTGGGAGACGGTCCACGTGCCCGCCGGATTGCCCGCTGCGGTCAACGTCGTCGTGTACGACGACAGCCGGGTGCCGTTGGGCAGGCTCGTCGTGCTGATGACCGGGCTGGTCGCCTGGCCGATGTGCAGGTTCAGGGTCTTCGACGCAGCGGCCGGGCCGCCGGTCTGGGTGAAGCCGATGACGACCGAGGTGTCGCCGACAGCGGTCGGCGTACCGGAGATGACGCCGGTGGCCGCGTTCAGCGATAGGCCGGCAGGGAGCGGCGATGCGGTCCAGGTGCCCCTGACGCCGCCGACCGTGGTCAGCGTCGTCGAGTAGGTCGCCAGTCGGGTGCCCGCGGGCAGGCTGCCGGTCGCGATGGCCGGCTTGGCGGTGACGACCTGCTCACGCGAGACGGCCGGGGAGTAGGAGCCGACCCGGGGAAGGGTCACCCGGAAGGTCGTGGTCGTGACGACGCCGATGCCCCGGCTGAAGGTGCCGCCGGCCGACAGCGGGGTGCTGGTCACGTTGACCCAGGTCGAGCCGCTCCGGCGCTGGACGGTGACCAGGGTGTTCTTGACGAACGGGTACACGGCGCCGGCGAGCGTGGTGCTGTTGCCGGCGGTGAGGCTGGTGGGCGACGCGGTCAGCGACACGTACGCCTGGGTGAGTGCGGCGACCCGAAGCGTCCGCGACGCGACCGCGGCCAGCCGGCTGGTGCTCGCTGCGAAGGCTCGATAGGAGTAGGTGCCGACCGAGGACGGCAGCGTGACCGAGACGGCGTACGTGCCTCGGGCCGTGGTGGTGCGCGTGGTCTTCGCGGTGACCCACCTCGTGCCGATGTGGCGCTGGATCATCACCCGGGTACCCCGCGGCGATCTCGACAGCGTGCCGGCGAAGCGAACCGGTGTGCGGACGGCCGCACCCGTGGGGGAGACCGAGATGCTCAGGTTGCGGCTGGTGGTGGCAGACGCAGCGGCCTGGATCCCCCCGACGAGCAGGAGCGCGGTCAGGACCGTGGCCAGGGTCCGCAGCGGAAGCAGCTTGTGCAGCATCGAGATCAGCCTCAGGGGGTGCGCAGGAGGGAAGGGCGTCCGCGCCAGCCTAAGCCGTTCCTGGTGCGTATGTGGTCAAACAGGTCAGGTCGTCATCGGGTCAGCCGACGACGGCGGTGGGCGCGACTTCGACCGCGGCGGCGCTGCCGATCCCTAGCTTGCCCTTGGCGTTGGAGCCCCAGCACCAGATCGCACCGCTCGTCTTGGCCGCGCAGGTGTGCTGGTTGCCGGAGGCGACCGAGGCCCAGTCGGTGTCGGTGCCGACCTTGACCGGTGTGGTCCGGTTGTTGTCGGTGGCGCCGGTCTGGGTGCCGTCACCGATCTGGCCGTTGCCGTTCGCGCCCCAGCACCAGATCTCCGCGCCGGTGTTGGTGGCGCAGGTCTGGCCGCCGCCGGCTCGGAGCGAGGTCCACGTGGTGGCAAGGCCGACCTGGCTCGGGCTCAGCTCGTCGGTGGCACTGCTGTTGACCTCGGACCCGTTGCCGAGCTGACCGTTCGTGCTCGGGCCCCAGCACCAGATCGTGCCGGCTGCACGGATGCCGCAGGTGTAGCCGTTGCCGACACTGATGCCGGTCCAGTCGCTGGCCGGCCCGACCTGGGTCGGCGTCGCCTCGTCGGTGTGGTTGCCGAGGCCGAGCTGGCCCCGGAAGTTCGACCCCCAGCAGTACAGCCTGCCCGGGGCCTGGATGCCGCAGCTGTTGGTGTAGCCCGACGAGACACTTGTCCAGGACGAGTCGCTACCGACACGGGTCGGTGCGGTCACGTCGCCGCCACCGGTTCCGAGCTGACCGAACGTGTTCTGGCCCCAGCAGTACAGCGCTCCGGTGGTCGTCACGCCGCACGAGTTGGTGAACCCGGCACTGATCGCGGCGAACGCGAGGCCGCCCGGGACGAGAGCCGGGGTGGTCGCGAAACCGGTGGCGGTGGTCGAGCCGACCCCGCTGGCGACGGCCCCCCAGCAATAGGCGTCGGTGCCCCGGAGTCCGCAGGCGTGTCCTTCACCGGGCAACGCGTCGCCGCCGACCGAGACGGTCGTCCAGTCGATCGCGGTGCCGACCTGGGCTGGCGTCGCCTGTCCGTTCGGCTTGGTCGGATCGTCGCCGGTCACGCCGTTGTCGCCGAGCTGCCCGGCGTCGTCGTAGCCCCAGCACCACAGGGTCTGGTCTGCCCGGACCCGGCATGTCGAGGTGCCCCCGGCGGCGATGATCGCCTTGGTCGAGGGAGTCCCGACGGACAGGACCGTCAACGTGTACGCCACCGGAGTTGCCGTGCCGTCAGCGTTGGTGAAGTCAATGGTGACCTGGGCCGGTCCGGCGATGATCGTGCTGCCGGAGATCGTGCCGGTGGCCGCCGAGAGGGAGAAGCCGAGAGGCAAGGAGCCGCCGGTGATCGACCAGGTGCCGGTGGCGCCGCCCGAGGCGACCAGGGTGGTCGTGTAGCTCGAGAACTGGGTCGCGTCCGGCAGCGCGGTGGTCAGGATCTGGGGTGCCGGGGGTGGGGCCACGACCAGCGGGAGGAGCTTGGTGACCGGGAGCGCAGTACTCGTCTGGACGAACTTGACCGTGATCTGCGACGTGCCCGCAGACGTCGGGGTTCCCGTGAGCGCGCCAGTCGCGGAATCCAGGCTCAGTCCTGCCGGGAGAGGGTCGGTACTGCTTGCGTCGACCGACCAGCTTCCCGGCGGATTGCCGGTCGCGGTCAGGGTCGCCGTGTAGGCCTGGCCCTTGACCCCGTCGGGCAGGGACGTCGTGCTGATCGTCGGCGGTGACGCCGGCGCCACCACGAGATCGAGCGTCGTGGGGACCGCACTCAGCCCGTTGCTGGTCCGGGTGAAGCCGATGACCACGTGGGTGGTTGCGGGCGTGGTCGGCGTACCGGAGATGACGCCGGTGCTCGGGTCCAGGCTCACCCCCGCCGGGAGCGGCGAGGCCGCCCAGGTTCCAGCGGGGTTGCCGGTCGCGGTCAGGGTGGTCGTGTACGTGTTGCCGACCTGACCCGAGGGCAGTGAGGTCGTACTGATGACGGGTCTGGTCGTCGTCGGGCTGACGGTCACAGTGGCAGCCGCAGAGGTCGCCGACGCGTCATAGCCGGAAGGGGGAACCGACGCCCGGTACGACGTCGTGGCGGAGACCGACGTCGTGGTCGAGAAGGTGCCGGTGCTGCTGAGTCTGACGATCTTGAGCTGGGTCCAGGTCCCAGCTGAGAGCCGCTGGATGTTGATCGAGGCGCCCCGGAGGAAGGGCTTGACCGTGCCCGCCAGAGTCGTCGTGCCCGCGGCGGGGAGGGTCGCAGGCGTCGCCTTGATCGTGGCGTAGGTGCGCACCAGTGCTCCGACCGCGTGGATCCGTGAGGTCGCGGCCTTGAGTGACCCCCTCGCCGGCGCGAAGGCGCGGAAGCTGTAGACCGACGGCTTCAGGGGCAGTGTCACCACGGTGCTGTAGGAACCGGTTGAGGTGGTCGTCCGGGTGCTGCGCGCGGTGACCCAGGTCGACCCACTGAAGCGCTGGATGACCACGATGCTGCCCTTCGGCGACCGTGACAGCTTGCCGGAGAACCTCAACCCGCTCCTGACGAAACCCGTGCTCGGGGAGGCGATGCTCAGGCTCCGCCTCGTCGCGGCGTTGCTCGGCGGTGCGAGCACGCCGATGACGAGCAGGCAGGCCACGAGGGCCAGCAGGGTGCGGAACAGCTGCGGGCGGGACGGGTGCAGGCGGGCGAGCGTCACGGCGATCCTCGATGGGGTCTGTGTTCTGGGAGGGGCTCCACAGTGTCAGTGGGGCTCGGGAGGTCCGGGAGGTCCGGGAGTCAGCGTAGGTGTGTCCGGGGTCCGTGCGTGGGCGAATGCGTGATCAGTGACACACCCCGCGAGGCCCGCTCGTCGGTAGTCTCAGGACACCTCACCCTCAGGAGTTCCGCGTGCCGCTCACCGACGTCGCACCCATTTCGGCCAGCATCGAGATCGCCGCCCCGCCGGCCACGGTCTGGGCTCTTGTCTCCGACCTGCGCAACATGCCGCAGTGGAGTCCGCAGACCGCCAAGTCGATCCTGCGTGGCGAGAACGGCCTGGGCGCCCACCTGTTCAACATCAACCGCAGCGGCCTGAAGGTGTGGCCGACGCGGAGCAAGGTGATCCGCTTCTCCGAGCCCGGTCCGGACTCGACCGCAGAGATCGCGTGGCGGGTGAAGGAGAACTTCACGATCTGGAGCATGAAGCTCGAGCCGACCGCTGACGGTGGGACCCGGCTCACCTCGACGCGGGAGGCCCCGGACGGTATCTCGGACATCTCGGTGCGGCTGACCAAGGCCATGTTCGGCGGAGTCCCCAAGTTCACCAGCACGCTGCAGGCCGACATGGCCTTCACGCTGGGCAAGATCAAGGCAGCTGCCGAGGCCTGAGCAGGCATGCCTGCGATGTCGCTGCTCCATCAGCGCTGGCCCGGACTGGACCTCGGCCATGTCGCGCTGGGCACCGCCCCGAGCCCGGTGAGACGACTCGACGGGCTCATCGACGACATCGATCTCTGGATCAAGGACGAGAGCCGGTACGGCGACGGAGCCTGGGCCGGCAACAAGGTCCGCAAGCTCGAATGGATCATCCCCGAAGCCGCGAGGAGGGGGACGAACACCCTCGTCACGGTCGGCGGGATCGGTACCCATTGGGGACTGGCGTGTGCGCTGTACGGGCGCGAGCACGGGCTGAGCACCGTGCTCGGCCTCGTCGACCAGCCGGTCGACGACCACGTCCGCCAACAGCTGGCCAGGCTCGAGGCCTCCGGTGCGCAGATCCACCGGTACGCCGGCGTACGGCAGCTGCGACGGGCGGCGCCGTGGCTCATCGCGAGCAACATCCGGCGCGGACGGCTGCCGTGGTACCTCCCCGCCGGCGGCTCCAACCCGGTTGGCTCGCTCGGCTACGTGGAGACCGCGCTCGAGATCTCCGCGCAGGTGCGCGCCGGCGATCTGCCCGAGCCGGCGACGGTGGTGACGGCGATCGGGTCCGGAGGAACTGCCGCCGGTCTGGCCCTCGGGCTCAAGCTCGCTGGCCTGAGCACGCGGGTCTTCGGTGCGGTCGTCAACGACTCGTTTCCGCTCGACGCTCCGGTGATCGCTCGGCTCGCAACGAGGACCGCCTCCTTGCTCTCCGCACGTGGCGCGACCGACCTGCCGTCCGTCGGAGCGGCAGACCTCGTCACGGCCGATGACTGGCTCGGCACCACGTACGGCGATCCGACCCCTGCCTCGACCGGCATGGTCGAGCGCGCGGCACGGCTGGGTCTGGCGCTGGAACCGGTCTACACGGGGAAGGCCCTGGCCGCGATCGCCGACCGGGCTCGCGAGCTGCCCGGCCCCGTCCTCTGGCTGAACACCCACGGACCCCGTTAGCCCGGGACCTTGGCCCGGTACCGCTCGGCCTGGGCCAGGAGCACCACGGGAATGGCAGCGAAGAGTCCGACGACCAGACAGAGCAGGCCGGTGAGCAGGAGACCGGTGCTGCGCAGGGCGAACGCGGACTCGCGCCGCAGATCGCCGAGGACGAGGTCGACGCTGACCTTGATCGAGCCGAGGGCGCCGGTACCGCGATCGACTGCGGACGTGGTCGCGTACCTGGTGGCGAAGGCGATCAGCACTCCTGGCAGCACGCACAGGATCAGCCCGACCGTGATCGCGGCCGACACCACCGCCGCGGTCGGCAGGATTCGGACCAGGCTCCAGCCGGCAAAGGGGCTGCGTACCGGGACGTCGTCGACCACATCGAGGCAGGCCCTGTTCATCCCGGCCACCCACAGCTGACCGAGGAGCAGGAAGAGGAAGAGGCCGACGACGAAGGCGAGCTGGCCCCGCACGAGCGACGGCCCGCAGGTGGTCACGACCGGCAGGCCGGCGTAGGTGCGCACGCAGGCCTGGGTGCCGGCGAGCAGGTCACCGTCGAGGGTCTGGACGCCGATCTGAGCGGCCAGTGCAGCCACCGCGAGGACGATGCCCGGCACCAGCATCCGGTCGGGCATGGCGCTGAACCGGCGGCGACCGGCACGCAGGCTGCCGACAGGCACCGGCTCTGCGTCGGAAACAGTCACGCCCGGCATCGTAGGTGGGACCTGGATGCCGGGCGTGAGCGATGTCGGATCGACGTCGTGTCAGGACTTCGGAGCGACGATGACGACCTGGGTCAGGATCTTGTCCGCGAACGTCTGCCTCTTGTCGTCCCACAGCGGCCAGAGCCAGCCGATGAAGCACGCGAGACTGTCGAGGATGTGCGTGATGCCGCGCACGATGGCCATCCCAGTGCCGACCGGTTGTCCGGTCGACTCGCTGATCGTCTTGATCCCGATGATGCCCTTGCCGAGCGTGTAACCCGTGGTGCCCTGCTGGATGCCGTAGTTGTAGATGAACCAACCGAGTGCGAGCAGATCGCCGAGAAGCCGGCCGGCAGTTCCAAGGGCCACCTGCAGGATGAGGACAATGACGATCAGCGCTGCGTAGTCGATCAGCCACGCCAGGAACCGCTGCGGCCAGGCGGCGTACGGAACGGCCGGGACGGCGCCTGCTGGCGGCATCGGTGCGCTGTACGCCGGCGGTGCGCTTCCGTAGGCCGGCGGGGACGGTGCGCTTCCGTACGGCGGCGGCGGTGGCATCGGGGGCGGCATCTGCGGCGGCGGCGGAGGTGGTGTGGGGGCGCCTTCGGGCGGGGGGGCTGGAGTGTCATCGCTCATCTGGACAACGTAGTGACCCCGGAGGGTCGAGCACATCCCCCTGAGCCCGAAGACATCAGCTGTTTACCGCCGGGAAATCATCGAGCCCCGGACCAGGGGTCCGGGGCTCGATGCCGAAATCAGGTGAGGTCCTCAGGTCAGCGCTCGACGTCTCCGCGGATGAAGGCCTCGACCGAAGCCATGCCCTCGTCGTCGGGACGCTGCACCGGCGGCGACTTCATCAGGTACGAGCTCGCCGACAGCAGCGGGCCGCCGATGCCGCGGTCCTTGGCGATCTTGGCCGCACGGATGGCGTCGATGATGATGCCGGCCGAGTTCGGCGAGTCCCAGACCTCGAGCTTGTACTCGAGGTTGAGCGGGACGTCACCGAACGCGCGACCCTCGAGGCGGACGTAGGCCCACTTGCGGTCGTCGAGCCAGGCCACGTAGTCCGACGGGCCGATGTGCACGTTGCGGTCGTTGACCTTGCCGGCCAGCGAGCCGTGCAGGTTCGAGTTCACGGCCTGGGTCTTCGAGACCTTCTTGGACTCCAGGCGCTCCCGCTCCAACATGTTCTTGAAGTCCATGTTGCCGCCGACGTTGAGCTGGTAGGTGCGGTCCAGCGCGACGCCGCGGTCCTCGAACAGCTTCGCCATCACGCGGTGGGTGATGGTGGCGCCGACCTGGCTCTTGATGTCGTCGCCGATGATCGGGACGCCGGCGTCCTCGAACTTCTTGGCCCACTCGGGGTCGGAGGCGATGAACACCGGCAGGGCGTTGACGAACGCAACGTTCGCGTCGATCGCGCACTGGGCGTAGAACTTGTCGGCGATCTCGGAGCCCACCGGGAGGTAGGAGACGAGCACGTCGACCTGCGCGTCCTTGAGGGCCGCGACGACGTCGACAGGCTCCGCGTCGGACTCCTCGATGGTCGCCCGGTAGTACTTGCCGAGGCCGTCGTTGGTCGGACCGCGCAGCACGGTCACGCCGGTCGGCGGCACGTCGCAGATGCGGATCGTGTTGTTCTCCGAGTTGTTGATCGCGTCGGAGAGGTCGAAGCCGACCTTCTTGGCGTCGACGTCGAACGCGGCGACGAACTCCACGTCGGAGACGTGGTAGTCACCGAACATGACGTGCATGAGTCCGGGCACGGTCCCGTTCGGGTCGGCGTTCTTGTAGTACTCGACGCCCTGGATGAGGGAAGTGGCGCAGTTGCCCACTCCCACGATGCCTACGCGAACTTTCGCCATGGCGGTTCCTCCTGCTTTCTCTCTCAACTGATTTCGGTGCTGAGGTCTGTGGTGGTGGGTACGACCGGGGGTGCGGTCGCAGGTCGGGTCGGCCGGGTGGCCGGTGCGCCGCTGCGGTCCTGGCTGGAACGCTCGGCTTCGATCAGATCGGTGAGCCAGCGGACTTCACGCTCGACCGACTCGGTCGCGTGCCGTCGCAGCTCGGTCTGGTAGCGGTCGGAACCGCTGCTCAGTGCCCGGGAACGGTCCAGGCGCTCCTGCAGCCGGGAACGGCGGCCTTCGAGGATGCGCATCCGCACCCCGGCGTCGGTGCGCGAGAAGAACGCGAACCGCATGTTGAAGCTCTCGTCCTCCCAGGCGGCCGGTCCGGCCTCGGTGATCTCCGAGGCGAAGAACTCGATCCCCGCCGGGGTGATCTGGTAGACGATCCGCTGACGACGCGAGACCGAGCTCGACATCATGGCGACCTCGGTGATCCAGCCCGAGCGCAGCATCCGTTTCAGGGCCGGGTACAACGAGCCGTAGGAGAGCAGCCGGGTCCAGCCCAGGAGCAGGTTCAGGCGCTTACGCAGCTCGTAGCCGTGCAGGGGGGACTCCTGGAGGAGTCCGAGCACTGCAAGCTCGAGGGTGGCGCCCTTGCTCGGCATGGCTACTGCTTCCTATCGACAGGTGGTATCGGAGTAACCTATCGCATTGATATATCGCAACGCCAACTCGAAACGCAGGTTCCTAGGTTCTGAATCGCACCTGAACGCGTTCCGAGCCCTGCTTGCGGGGTCTTCGGCCCCGACGCCGTACCCTCGAACCAGCGCCCAGCCGCCTGACCAGCCCAGACCAGCACCGTCTTCCCCGGGAGTCCGAACACCGTGAGTTCCAGCACGCCGCGTCCGCCTCGCCCGTCAACTGGGTCCAACCGCGCTCCGTCCAGGGCCGGCGACCGGGCCCGGAGGAAGGGTGGCAAGACGGCTGGGACGGACAAGCCCAAGCTCACCGGCACGCAGCAATTCCGCCGCGTCCTGCGCTACCTGCTGATCGCCGGGGTGGCGTTCACGGTGCTGATGGTGTCGATCTTCTACTTCGCGTACCAGTCGACGAAGATCCCCAGCCCGAACCAGGCGTTCCAGTCGCAGACCACGAACATCTACTACGCCGACGGCAAGACCGCGATCGGCCACTTCGCCACCCAGAACCGCGAATCCGTCTCGCTCTCGAACGTGTCGCAGACGATGAAGGACGCGGTGGTCGCTGCCGAGGACCGCACCTTCTGGACCAACACCGGCATCGACATCAAGAGCATCCTGCGCGCGGCGTTCTCCAACGCGCAGGGCAACGCCACCCAAGGTGCCTCGACGATCACCCAGCAGTACGTCAAGCTCCTCTACCTGTCCCAGCAGCGGACCTTCACGCGCAAGATCAAGGAGATCTTCCTGTCGCTGAAGATCCACAACCAGCAGTCGAAGTCGCAGATCCTCGAGGGTTACCTCAACATCGTGTACTTCGGGCGAGGTGCGTACGGCGTCCAGGCGGCTGCCAACGCCTACTTCGGGATCCCGGCCAGCAAGCTCAACGCCTCCCAGTCGGCGATGCTGGCCTCCGTCCTGAACTCGCCGACCTACCTGAATCCAGACGCGGGTGCGGCATCACGCGCGGCCCTGACCCAGCGCTACGACTACGTGCTGAACGGCATGGTCACCGCCGGCACCCTGACCCAGGCGCAGGAAAGTCCGATCTATAACAAGCTGCCGAAGGTGAAGAAGCAGTCGACGTCCAACCTGTACGGCGGCCAGAACGGCTTCATGCTGGACATGGTCAAGAGCGAGCTGCTCAAGCTGGGCTTCGACGAAGCCCAGATCGACGGTGGCGGCCTGAGGGTCGTCACGACGTTCACCCGGAAGGCAATGGCAGCGGCCAAGAACGGGATCCTGGCCAAGAAGCCGGCCGGCCTCTCGCAGCTGCACGCCGCCGCCGCGTCGGTGGACGTCAAGACCGGTGCCCTGCTCGGCTTTTTCGCCGGACAGGACTACCTGAAGAGCCAGCTCAACTGGGCCGCCATCGGTGACTCACCGGGGTCGGCGTTCAAGCCGTTCGCCCTGACCGCGGGCCTCGAGGCGGGCTTCAGCCTCAAGAGCACCTTCCAGGGCTACTCGCCGTACCGGTTCCCCAGCGGGCTCACGATCAAGAACGAGGGTCAGGGTGACGGCCACAGCTACGGCACCAAGGTCAACCTGATCAAGGCCACCCAGGAGTCGATCAACACCGCGTACATCGACCTCACCGCGTCGATCCCGCACGGTCCGCAGAAGATCATGGACACCGCGATCAAGATGGGCATCCCGGCGAACTCGCCCGGCCTGGCGCCGGATGCGACGGTCGCCCTCGGGTCCGCGACGGTGAGCCCGATCAATATGGCGAACGCGTACTCGACCATCGCCGACGGTGGCCTCGAGCACAAGGTGTTCGTGATCTCCAAGGTCACCCGCGCCAGTGACGGCCAGGTGCTCTACACCGCACCGATCAAGACCCAGCGCGTGGTGCCGGCCAACATCACCGACGACGTCAGCTACGCCCTGCAGCAGACCGTCCAGGGAGGAACCGGCCAGAACGCCCTGGCGCTCGGCCGCCCTGCGGCCGGCAAGACCGGCACCGCGACGAGGGCCGACGGCAAGGTGAACACATCGTGGTTCGTCGGGTTCACCCCGCAGATCGCGACTGCGGTGATGTACGTGCGCGGCGACGGCCAGCAGACCCTCGAGGGTTACCTCAACCCCTTCTACGGCGCTAACTACCCGACCGAGACCTGGACGGCGATCATGACGGCGCTGATGAACGGTCTGCCGGTGGTCCAGTTCCCGCCGCCGGCGAACGTCAGCGGCACGGCACCCGCCACCGGTCACGCGCCGACGCCTCCGCCCCAGCCGAAGCCGAGCAAGACGCCGACCCCGATCGCGACGTCGACGTCGACGCCCACCCCGACGCCCACCCCCACCCCGACGCCGACGCCGACCCCGACGCCGACCCCGACGTGTACCCCGCCCGTGCTCGGGGCGAACCCCTGTCCGACGCCGACAGGATGAACTCGCCCACGCGGGAGGACCCGATCGCCGGTGCCCTCTCCGAGGTCATCGGCGGGCCGCTGGGTGACCACGCGCGTCCGCATCGCTTCTGGACCCCGGTCAGGGTGATGCTCGCGCTGTTCACCGTGGTGTTCTCGCTCGGCCTCGTGCAGAAGTACCCGTGCGGGCAGACGAACTGGTCGAGCGACTCGGTGCGCTACGCCGAGATGTGCTACTCCGACGTGCCCTACCTGTACGTCGATCGCGGCTTCGCCGAGCACCGTTATCCCTACTCGGCCTCGGCCGGCCGATACAGCGCGATGGAGTACCCGGTCCTGATCTCCTACCTGGCGTGGGGCGCCTCGGAGATCACGGCGCTGATGCCGTCAGGCCCGTCCCAGGCGGTGCGGGCGGCCACCCCGACCAGCGGCCTGTGGGGACTGCCGGGGATGTCGAAGGAGGTCAACACCTACTTCCTGGTGACGGCGGTCATGCTCTTCTGCTGCGGGCTCGGCTCGGTGTTCTTCCTCTCGGGTGCGAGTCCAGGTCGTCCGTGGGACGCGATGGGCCTGGCGCTCTCGCCGACCTTGCTGCTGGCGGGCCTGGTCAACTGGGACCTGCTGGCCGTCCTGTTCACGGCCGGCGCACTCTGGGCCTGGGCGCGCGGTCGGCCCTTCCTGGCCGGTGTCATGGTCGGTCTCGGCATGGCGACGAAGCTCTACCCGTTGTTCCTCCTGGGAGCGTTCCTGGTCGACGCCGTACGCCGTCGGCGCCCCGACGTGCTCGCGGTCGCGGTCGCCGGCGGGTGCGCAGCCTGGTTGCTGGTCAACCTGCCGGCCCTGATCACGAACGCGTCGACGTGGCGGGTGTTCTGGTCCTTCAACTCGACGCGGGCCGCTGACCTGGGATCGCTGTGGCTACTGGCCAGCCAGCACGGCGTCAACGCGAACGCCCACACGATCAACCTGGTCTCGGGTGTCGGGTTCGCCCTTGCCTGCGTGGCGATCCTGGCGCTGGGCCTGCGCGCCGAGCAACGGCCGCGCGTCGCTCAGATCGGGTTCCTGATCGTCGCGTCGTTCCTGATCCTCAACAAGGTCTACTCACCGCAGTACGTGCTCTGGCTGCTGCCGTTGGCGGCGCTGGCACGTCCGCGGTGGCGTGACCTGTTGATCTGGCAGGCCTGCGAGCTCGCCTACTTCGGGGCCGTCTGGTTCTACCTCGGCGGCTGGCTGGCCGCGGCCTCGGGCAGCGACGCGCCGGCCTACCAGCTCGCGATCGTCATCCGGGTGATCGGCGAGATCTACCTGATGACGATGGTGGTCCGGGACATCTGGCAGGCCCCGGCCGTCGACGAACCGGATCCCTTCGACACATGGGACCCACGGCGGATCTCAGCTGATCTCGACCCTGTCAAACGTCGTCGCGGTGTGCCGGACCCGAACGTCGACGACCTCGCCGATCTCCGGCACGGCAACGCCTGACGGCAGGAACAGCATCGAGGCCTGCATGTGCGGAGGCTCGGCGAAATAGCGGGGCTTGCCGTCGATCGTGAACGGCGACCGCGCCAGGCCCGCGGCATCCAGCCCGCCGCGCGCCAGCGCGCTGGCCCGGGCCCGGACGCTCGCCTCGCCGGTGGGCGCCTCCAGCCCGATGCCGTGCGACGTTCCGCCGGAGACGACCAAGATGGTTCCCTCGCGTGATGCCGTGCGCCCGCGGTACCCGAACACTTCGCCCCGCTTGACCGGGTGTCGGTCCAGGACGTGGGCACGCACGGTGAGCGCACCACGATCACCGAGCCACAGCTCGGTGCCGATGCGTTGGCGCAGACGCACATCCGGGTACCGGGTCGCCAGTGCGCTGATGTCGCTGACGGCCAGGTGCGAGACCCAGACCTTCGCGTTGCCGAGACCGGCTGCGACGACGTCGGTCAGCACCGCCTCGGCCTCGGGGAGGTTGCCAGCGCGCGGCGCCAACGGTAGGTGGAGCGAGGCTCCTTCGAGCCGGATCACCGGATGGGCGCGGACCTCGTCCACGGCTTCGCGGAGACCTCGAGCTGTGAAGCCGTGCCGCTTCATCGAGGTCATCCGCTCCAGGACGATGCGCGGGTTCGGGTTCACCGAGAGCAGTCCGTCGAGGTCCTCGCGCCCGCTGATCGTGTGGATGACCCGGGAGGCGTGAGCCTGATCCACCGCACCGGCGTCGAAGGCACGCCAGGGGGTGAGGACCAGGATGTCGCCGGTGAAGCGGGTCGCGACGTCGTCGACCTCGAACGGCGTGCCCACGGCAATCGTGTCGGTGCCGAGCCACTCGGACTTGCGGGCCAGCCGCGCGAGGCCGAAGCCGTACCCGTTGCCCTTCACGACGGGTACCAGACCGTCCCGGCCCTCGGCCGTCGCGCGCAGGTGCGCGCGCCAGCGCTCGCCGTCGACGTGGAGAACCAGACCCATGCTCAGATCATCCCCGTCGCTTCAGGTAGAGGTCGAACGCCCGGTAGATGGCCTTGTTCAGCGGCAGATCCCATTCGCCGGCGTACTCCACGGCCTCACCGCCGGTGCCGACCTTGAACTGGATCAGTCCGAGATGAGGGTCCCCGGTTGCCAGGGTCTCGGTGATGCCCCGCAGGTCGTAGACCGTCGCCCCGGCGGCCAGTGCGTCCCGGATCATCTGCCACTGGATCGCATTGGACCCGCGGACGTCGCGCTTCTCCGACGACGAAGCGCCGTAGGAGTACCAGGCGTGGGTGCCGACCCGGATCCAGATGGTCGCGGCGACCAGATCCCCCTCGTGGTGCGCGAAGTAGAGACGGATGCGGTCCGGCTCCTCGGCACCGAGCGCGTCGTACATCGTCCGGAAGTAGGCCAGCGGCCGCGGCGTGAAGTGGTCCCGCTCGGCGGTGTGCACGTAGAGGTCGTGGAACGCGGGCAGGTCGTCACCGCGACCCACGCTCACCTCGACCCCGGCCTTGGCCGCCTTCTTGATATTGCGGCGCCAGAGCTGGTTCATCTGGGAAAGCAACTGCTCTTCGGACCGCGGCCCGTCGGCGTCAGCCAACGGGATCTGGAAGTTGTACTGCGGCTGGCCCGCGGCGAAGCCGCCCGCCACGGACTGGCAGCGCCAGCCGAGCTCGCGCAGCTGGGACACCACCGCAGCGCCGCTCCGGCTGCGCTCGGTGGGCGGCAGTTGGGTCAAGGTGGTGACGGCGTCGTCGGCGATGCCGTCCTTGATCACCCCCGCGTCCCAGCAGCGGGTGATCACCGGTGGGCCGATCCTGATCCCGAAGGCGCCGCGGCCCTTGAGGTGCTCGGCCATCGGCTGGAGCCAGGCGCCCAGCTCCGGTGACTCCCAGTCGATCACCGGGCCCTCGGGGAGGTAGGCGAGGTAGCGCTTGACCTTCGGAAGCTGCCGATAGAGCACCAGCGCGGCACCGACGAGCTCGCCGTCACGGAACCAGCCGAGCGATTCGGCTCTCCACTCGGCCTTGACCGTGGCCCACGCCGGCGTCTGCAGGAAGCTCGCCGAGGAGCGTGTGCGCAGGAAAGCGAGGTGGTCGACGCCCGAAATGGTCCGGACCTGGTACGGCGTTTCGGGGGCTGGCACGCACCGAGACTAACGACCCGGCAACTGCTGCACGATCCTGGACCACGCCGTGCTTGCGGGATCGATCAGATCGAAGTGCCCTCCGGGTACGACGACAAGCTGGGCGGTCCCGCCTGCCCTGGTGTCGGCTGCCACGTAGTCCCGGCTCTGGGTGACGGGGACCACGTCGTCCTGCTCGGCGTGGACCGCCGCCACCGGGCCGCGGGCGGGGACGAGCCGGGTCGGGTCGGCCAAGGCGTACGACGACGCGCCCGCCCTCGGGTCGGAGCCCATCAGGCCGATCACAGCACCGTTGCCAAGGCCCTCGCTCCAGGCCGTCGTCAGGTCGAGCACCCCGGAGAGCGAGATCGTCCGGGCGGGCCGGACCCGCGGTGCACCTCCGGGCGTCGTGCTGGTGCGCGACGCCGCCCAGACGGCGAGGTGTCCGCCGGCTGAGTGGCCCAGCGTGACGACAGGTCCAGTCCCGGAGACGCCGAGCGTCGGCACCGTGTCGATCGCCGCGGCGACGTCGGCGAGCGTGCGGGGGTAGCCGCCACCAGCTCCGACCCGGCGGTACTCGACGTTCCAGGTGGCCCAACCGCGGGTGCGCAGGTCGCCGGCGATCGGGTCCATCAGGCTGGCGCCGAACTGGTCGAGCCAGTAGCCGCCGTGCAGCAGGACGATGATGCCTCGTGGTGTGCCGGTCGGGAGCCCGAGGACGCCGTACTGGTCGCGGTGGTCCTCGGCGTACGCGATCTTCCTCAGTCGTCCGGTGGCCGAGGGCGCACGGGATCCGGCGCCGCACGCGGACAGCGCCAGCGCAGCGGCACCGGCGAGAACTGTTCGTCGATCGACGCGACCGTGCACCTCAGAGTCTGGCTCGGAGCCAGGCGAAGTCCTCGAGGTGCTCGTCGGCGCCCCCCGGGGTCTCGCAGATCACCGGGGCCGCGGCGTCGCGCACGACGCCGGCGAACTCGTCGGCGTCGAGCTGGCCGCTCCCGAAATTGGCGTGCCGGTCGGCCCCTGAGTCGAAGGCGTCCCGGCTGTCGTTGGCGTGCACGAGGTCGATGCGACCGGTGATGGCGAAGAGCTTGTCCACGGCGTCGGTCAGGGAGATCCCGCCAGCCCAGGCATGGCACGTGTCGAGGCAGAAGCCGACGTTCTCGTGGCCGTCAGCCTGCTGGATCGCCGCCCAGGTGCCGGCGATCCGGTCCAGGTGCCGTGCCATGGCGTTGTCGCCACCGGCGGTGTTCTCCAGGAGCAGGGGGATCTTCAGATCGGTCGCCTCGACCGCCTTGCGCCAATTGTCGAAACCGACAGCCGGGTCGACGCCCTTCTCGACGTGGCCGCCGTGCACGATCAACCCCCTGGCACCGATCGCGGCCGCCGCGTCGAGGTGCTGTTGCAGCAGCTTGCGGCTCGGGATCCGGATCCGGTTGTTCGTCGTCGCCACGTTCACGATGTACGGCGCGTGCACGTACAGGTCGACACCGGCCGCCTCGGCATCAGCTCTCAGTGCCTCTGCACCGCCTGCGTACGCGACCTCGGGACCCTTGTACCCCTGGGGGTCCCCGAGAAAGAACTGCACCAGGGTGGTCCCGCGCGCCTGCGCCTCGGCAACCGGATCGGTCTGGTCGACGTGTGCCCCGATGGCGAGTTCCGCAGTCATGCGGTCAGCCTAGGAGTCAGTGCCCACATTCTCCTCACGTCGCGCGGTGGAACACGATGCCGTCGGCTCCCAGGATTGG